>CACYRM010000005.1:27513-70510 GCA_902776845.1 Oscillospiraceae bacterium | reverse complement strand
AGGAAAGGCAGAGCCAGCATAACCGCAGCAAGACTTATAAGCATCCCTGCTGTGCTGTTCTTCATCGGCTTATGTCTGTTATTCTTCATTCTCAGGCTGAAAGCCTGAAAACCCGTTCCGAACAGCTTTATAAACACCGCGAGTACAGGTATCCCGAGACATATCCAGAATGGAGCACCGAATAATACGGCAAAGAATCCGGCTATCAGATAACCGGCAAAGAGCTTCGCGAGATCATATATAAAGAGCGTATTATCAAGCTTTGCGGCATTTACCCTGAGCATGAACACCATATACTCTTTCTCTGGCGTACACCTGAACATCGGCTTATTGATGATTATTCCGGAAAGGGCATATATCAGGAAGAAAAAGAGCGCAAAATCAGCAAACAGAACCGGTTCCGGAACGCCTGAAACCATATTGAAATCCATATAAGACTTCTTCATCATGAAAGCAAAAAGATAGATCATTCCAAGACCGAAGATCTTGCCGATAAAAAGCTTAAAGACTTCCTTGATAATATGCAGGATCCAGTAGATCACCTTCAGGAATGTGGTCCTGTAAAGGCGGTCAGGGATTATCTTTCCTATCAGCGGAGTCCTCTTAAGGGCGTAGACCATTCCGTTATAGCCGATGATGCTCCTTAAGTGAATGACCTTTGCCAGAGTCTTACGGAATTCGTTAATCATCGTCCTGATCCCTTAACGCCGCAATGATCTTTGCCTTGAAATCATCGTCTCCGAGATTATTCTTATCGATAGGTTCCAGCCTGCCGTTATGAAGAAGCACGATCTCATCACAAAGGTCGACCGCAACATCCAGAAGATGTGTCGAGAAAATAGTGATTCTTCCCTGCTTCTGGCTTCTGATAACGTTCTTCATCTCTTCGGCGATAATGACATCAAGCGATGTCAAAGGCTCGTCGAGGAGCATAAGCTTGGGTGAAGCAATGATGTTTAAAAGCATCTGCATCTTGTTCTTAGTACCGTGCGAATAATCCTTAAGCAGCCTGTCACGGTCATCTTCAGGAATCATCATGTAATCGAAATATTCATCGATCGTCCTGTCGGGTGTCACTTCCTCGTGAACCTCAAGGAAAAACTTGAGGAATTCCCTGCCCGTCATGAACTCCGGAACAGTCGGCGTCGATACAAGATAGCCGATATCTTCCGGCATGACCGGGATCTTGGTACCGCTTTCGCTGTTTTCGCGCAAATAGAACTCACCGGAATTAATATCGATGTCGTTGTTTATGCAGTTAAAGAATGTTGTCTTTCCGGATCCGTTGCGCCCGAGAAGCCCGTAGATCCTGCCTTCTTCGAAAACAAAATCCACGTCCTTGAGAACCTGCTTGGACCCGTAACTCTTTACAAGATGACTTATAACAAATTCCATATTATTACCCCCGGACGATATTCTATCACTGTTTGTTCCACAGAGCCTTAACGGCATCTTAATCTTGATGACAGATCAAATAATACTGATCATTACGACATAAAAAAGCTGCCCGTAGGCAGCTTCTGTCAGATAAACGGATTCAGATCAATAGCCGTTGTGACCGGCACTGTGACCTTCGAGAGTATTTTTTCCGCCGGCCGATTCGATCCAGATATCATTTTTGGTATTTGTTCGGTTGCTTACAACGAAAAAGTGCATCGGAACAAGATCGCCGTTGGACAGCTTCAGATAATTATGATTATTTTTCTTTACAACATCACCGGTATTCTTGGGATAATCATTTATCCATTTGCCGTTTACATAAAACCATGACGGAGACGACTGGTCGGCAAGATATCCCACATATACGATCTGGTAAGGGCTCACACCCTTATCATTCTCTTCGGCGACACCGAAAACCATAATATAAGGTTCCGAGTCCCTGTCCGCGCCGGCCAGTTCAAGTATCTTTTCACCCCACGCTCTGTCACTTTCAGTGTTATTCACTTTAGGATTGCTGTCCCAGCGGAGGTTAGGAGTCTGCGTGCCATCCGTAGTACCGGCAAGCTCACTTCCGTAAATACAGTAATACTCGGAAGCAACGGCCTGCATGGATACGCGGTAAGCTTCCGCAACTTCAATATCCTTAAACTTATTTGCCCTTCTTAAATACCCGATAAGAGCCGGAGTTAACGCAGCAGCGATAACCGCCAGAATAACAAGCACAACGATAATCTCAACAAGCGTAAAAGCCTGTCTGCTCTTATGTTTCTCTTTCGAAATCCGAATTGTCATATTGCAAATTCCTCAAACCCCGTTTTATCTGAGGAAAATAATACAATAAACTGTTCTATAACACAAATATCAGTCTCTGGGACTCTCCTCAGGGATAAACTCATGCTTATCTATGCTCTTATGGCGCTCGGCTATTGCTGCGTCAGCAAGCTCTATGAGTCTCTGCTGGGAATCGATCTTTTCCTTGCCGCGGAGATCAAGCTTATGATACGTGCCGTCCGCTGCCAGGAAATGAGCTCTTACAGTATCCGCAAGCTCGACTTCAAGCACCTCAAGTACGCGGGCTCTGCAGTCCGGATCTTCGACCGGGAACAGCAGTTCCACACGGCGGTTGAGGTTTCTGGGCATCCAGTCAGCCGAAGCAAGATAGATATCCTCATAGCCTTCGTTATAGAAATAGAATATTCTTGAATGCTCAAGGAAACGGCCTGTGATCGAACGCACGGTAATGTTCTCGCTCATGCCGGGGATCCCTGCTCTGAGACAGCAGATACCTCTGACAATAAGATCGATCTTTACGCCCGAATTGGAAGCTGTATAAAGGGCTTTGATAACTGTCTCGTCAACGAGAGAATTGATCTTTGCGATGATGCGGGCAGGCTTTCCTGCCTTGGCGTTCTCAGTTTCCCTTCTGATCCTCGCGACGAAATAATCCTTCATCCAGAGCGGTGCAGGAATAAGCCTTCTCCATGACTGCGGGATCGAGTATCCCGAGAGCATATTGAAGAATTCCGATGCGTCCTCGCCGAAGGATTCCTTAGCTGTAAATATTCCGAGATCCGTGTAGATTTTGGCTGTGACATCATTATAATTGCCTGTCGCAAGGTGGAGATATCTTCTTATGCCGTCTTCCTCTTTACGGACAACAAGAGTGATCTTGCTGTGTGTCTTAAGACCTACAAGACCGTAGATTACATGGCATCCGGCATTCTCAAGTTTCTTGGCCCAGTTTATGTTGTTCTCCTCATCGAATCTGGCCTTAAGCTCAACGAGAACCATTACCTGCTTACCGTTCTGCGCGGCTTCAAGAAGTGACGCAATGATAGGCGATCTGTCGGATACACGGTATAGAGTCTGCTTTATGGCAAGCACATTCGGATCCCTTGCGGCCTGTTTAATGAATTCCAATACCGGTTCGAAAGTCTCATAAGGATGATGAACGATCCTGTCTTTCTGCTTTATCTGCTCGAAAATATCAAGCTCGCTTACAGGTCCGTCAAAAGAAGCTGCCTCGGCAGGTTCGTGCGCCTTGTAGCACAACTCGGGATGTCTTGTCTTACATGCCGAAGCAAGCTTTGAAAGGAACGTAAGGTCAATAGGACCGTTAACGCTGAATATATCTGCTTCATCGACTTCGAGCTCGTCAACGATATAATGCAGAAGCTCTGAATCAATATCATCCTGGACTTCAAGCCTTATGATCTCACCGAATCTTCTGCGTCTGACCTGTGCCTCGATCTCCTTCAAAAGGTCTTCCGCCTCATCCTCGTCGATATCAAGGTCAGCATTTCGCATGACACGGTAAAAAGCCGTGGCAACAACAGTCTGGCCGTCAAACAGCATATCGGTATTTGCCCTGATTATCTGCTCGACAGGCACAAAAACATCTCCTTCATCCGTCGGAATCTGATAAAGCCTCTTGACGACGGTAGGGATCTGGACTGTCGCATACATATACTTGTCTTCATTGACAACATGATTTGCGTTGCTGATACCGTCAGTTGCCTTGTCCTGAAGCTTAGCCTTCTTCGGATCATGCTCTAGCATAACGCACATATTGAGCATGCGGTTATAGATAAGCGGGAACGGTCTTGAAGAGTCAACCGCCATAGGTGTAAGGATCGGATAAAGAACCGTCTTGAAATACGAATCGGCGATCGTTTTGAGCTGGTCACTCAATTCATCGTAATTTTTCAGGAAGATATGCTCCTGCGCGAGCGACGGAACAAGGGATCTTCCATATGTCGAATACATCAGAGCCATCGTCCTTCTTGTCTTCTGATCGATCCTCTCGAGCTGTTCGTCAATCGAGAAACCTGCGATATCACGCTCGGCAAAATCTATGCTCTGCATATCCCTTAACGAAGCAACCCTGACGATATAGAATTCGTCCAGATTTGATGCCGTGATAGAAAGGAAGTTGAGTCTCTCAAGAAGAGGATTCTTCGTATCTCTTGCCTCATGAAGGATACGGTCATCGAATTCAAGCCACGAGAGCTCGCGGTTGTAAAAACAGTCGTTTCCGCTGAGGAAAGATGCGCTTGCCTCAGAATAACCGGGATCAGTGATCTCCGGAGACGCGACAAAAGAAGATGATTTCTTTTTGACCTCATTCTTCGGTTCAGTCTTTTTAACTGTTGAGACCTTAACGGATGTTTTTTTATCAGCCGTCTTTTTTGCAGCGGTCTTCTTAACAGCGGCTTTCTTTTCGGCTGTCTTCTTTACAGCCGCGCCGGCTTTTCCTGATGTATTTCCCTTGCGCTGAGATGCGCTCTTCTTGACTGCCATTAGCCTTCCCTCCTGGTCTTGAGAACCGGCTTGATTCCCATAACATCTTCGAACATAACGCTTCTGTTCCCGAATGCCCATTTCTCAAAAGACATATCTTCCGAAGCGTCGCAGGTGATTATAAATTCATAATCCTTTATCCTGCACTGGATCTTTTTTCCTTTTTGCTTATGTGAAGCATCTATCGCATCAGCGATCTTCAGAATTGATGCGAGCTTTGATACTATGACCTTCTGATCCGTAGGAAGGATCGAATAATAGTAACTGTCATAAGGCTTGTTCCTCGGATAGAGTCTTACGATCATGGCTACCATATTGATCTCATCGTGATCAAGGCCCATAAGATTCGTATTCTTGATTATCGAATAAGCGGCATCACTGTGATTTCTCGAGTGAACGAATTTGCCTATCTCATGAAGGATTACCGCAACCTGCAAAAGCAGTCTGTCACGGCTGCCGAGTCCGCTTATCTTTTTGGTCTCATCGAAAAACTGCAGAGCCAGATTCTCCACATATTCTATGTGTTTTTTGCTTGAACGGTAACGTTTTGCAATATGTCTTGAAGCAGAGATCAGATAACTGTCAGGAGATATCTCCGTCTTAAGTCCCTGGTTGTTAACACAGTAATAGTAGATTATTCCGTCTGATAATGACGCATGCGGCATATAGATCTTCTCAACGCCTGTATAATCAAGAAGGTTCTTTATGATAAGAGCCGTCGGAAGAAGGAGCGGGGCGATCATTGACGGGATATTTTTTTCGAGAGTCAGATCGGCAGGTCTTACATTAAGAAGATAGCTGTAGATCTTAAGAAACTCATCCTTTGTCATTATCACCGAAGACATTGCTTCATAGCCCGCAAGCTGCTTTATATAGCCCATCTCACCCGAGAAAGCTATGAGATTGTTATATACGATACCCTTAGGCTCCATAGCGTGATAATCATCAAGGTCCTGACCGATAAACTCCTGAAGGACCTCATCGTAATGGATCGTTCTGCTCTGAAGGTCATCCAGCATTCCTGCGATCCTTAAAGATCCGAGCAAAAGGTTCTGGCTGAAAAGGAATTCCGATTTATCGTAAACCGATGCCTGTATCGAACCTGAGCCGATATCAAGGATCATGGTGCCGTTTGATATTATCTTCGCGAAATCAGGATAGATAGCCTGAACAGCGAGAGTCTGATAATAGCGTTCCATCGAGTTGTCCAGCACTTTGATCTTGAAGCCTGTTCTGGTCCTGACTTTCTCGATGACTACATCGGCATTAGACGCATCCCTGAATGCGGAAGTGGCCACGCAGAAAACGCGGGCGACACCGTATTCCCTGCACTTCTCATCAAACATCTTCAGGCACTTGCAGAGTTCCTCCACCTGTGCGGACTGAATGATTCCCGAACTGTAAGACTTTGTTCCGAGTCCCGTGAACTTGCGTACAGCCTCTATCTCCTTTGGTTTGCCCTTAGATCCTATCTCGAAGATCTTAAGTCTCGCCGTGAGCGATCCTACGTCGATCACTGCGACAAGCTTTTTTGCCATCTTTTATGTCCTCTTTTCCTGCCGTCAGAGATTGCCGATAACCGCTTGGGTTATCTCTTTTGTTCCGACGAGCTTAACGTTATTATTTTCTCCGACGAAAGTTATATCGCCGGTGCGGAATCCTGCTGCCAGAGTCTTTCTGACAGCATTCTCAATACTGTAAGCAACCTCTTCCTCACCGAACATTATCCTCATCATCATGGCAGCGGAAAGGATGGTTCCCATAGGATTGGCTCTGTCCTGGCCCGCAATATCGGGAGCGGAACCGTGAATAGGCTCAAACAGACCCGGCTTTCCTTCTTCACCGACCGATGCGGAAGGAAGCATGCCGATAGAACCGACGATCTGCCCTGCCTCATCAGATAATATATCGCCGAAAAGATTGCTCGTTACGATAACATCGAAGCTCGAGGGCCTGCCGATAAGCTGCATTGCGGCATTATCCACATACAGGCATTCAAGTTCCACTTCAGGATAATCAAATAACATCTGCCTTGCGAGATTTCTCCACAGCCTGCTGCTGACAAGAACATTGGCTTTGTCAACAAGAGTGAGCTTTCTTCTTCTCTTCTTTGCAAGCTCAAAGGCAATCTTCAGTATCCTGTTGATCTCACCTTCAGAATAGACCTCCGTATCATAAGCGACCTGTCCTTTTACGGTTCCGTCAGGAAGACGGTCGCCACTCTGATATACACCATTCTTGCCGAAATATATTCCTCCTGTAAGCTCTCTGACAATTATGAAATCTATCTTTCCGGGATTCTTAAGCGGAGACGCTGCTTCAAGACCTTCATGAATAACAACAGGTCTGAGATTGGCATATAGCCCCAGACCGGATCTTAATCCGAGTATGGCTCTCTCCGGCCTTAGTTCCGGATCGACATTGTCCCACTTGGGTCCGCCTACAGCGCCCAAAAGAACAGCATCGCTTTCTTTTGCGGCTGTGATGGTTTCCTGCGGAAGAGGCACACCGAATCTGTCGATTGCATCACCGCCGGCACTGAGTTCCTTTGCAATTATCTCTATATTATTGCGGGAAGCTGCAGCCTTAAGAACCTCTATAGCAGACGCAGTTATCTCCTGTCCTATTCCGTCACCCGGAATGACTGCGATATTATACTTTTTAGCCATATATTTGCCCCTTAATCTTTCAGCTCAGACTCCGTATATCCTACAAGTCCGCCGCTTGCCATGATGTTCTTTATAAAATCGGGGAAAGGCTTTGCCTGAAAGCTCTCTCCTGTTGTTTTGTCAGTAATTATCCCTGTATCAAAATCAGCTTCGACCTCATCCCCGTCACCGATCTTTTCCGCTGCTTCGGGGCATTCAAGAATAGGAAGTCCGACGTTTATGGAATTGCGGTAGAATATCCTCGCGAAATCACTAGCGATAACAAGGGAAATACCGCTTGCCTTTATTGCAACCGGAGCGTGTTCCCTTGATGATCCGCAGCCGAAATTCTTACCGGCGACCATAATATCTCCGGGCTTTACACGTTCCCTGAAAGTGATATCGATGTCTTCCATGCAGTGTGCTTTGAGGTGACCCGGATCTGCCGAAGTAAGGTGTCTTGCAGGAATGATAACATCAGTATCAATATTGTCACCGTATTTGAAAACTCTTCCGCTGACCTTCATATCTGATCCTCCTTCCTCACAGCTCATCAGGTGTTCCGACACGTCCCAATACAGCAGAACTTGCCGCTACAGGAACACCGCTCAATATAACTTCGGATTCGGGATCTCCCATTCGTCCGACAAAATTCCTGTTGGTGGTTGATACGCATCTCTCACCCTTTGCGAGAACTCCCATATGACCGCCAAGACACGGTCCGCAAGTCGGAGTGGAGATAACACAGCCTGCGTCATCGAGGTCCTGCAGCCAGCCGTTCTCGAGCGCCTGTCTGTATACTTTCTGGGAGCCTGGAATTACTATGCATCTTACATCCTTATGGACTTTAAGTCCTTTAAGGATCGTGGCTGCCGCGCCTATATCCTCCAGCCTGCCGTTAGTGCATGAACCGATTACGACCTGATCGATCTTTAAGTCAGTACATTCTGATGCCTTCCTTGTATTTGAAGGAAGATGCGGCAAAGCGACAGTAAGGTCAATACTGTCAAGATCAACATCAATGACCTGACTGTATTGGGCATCTTCATCTGCCGTATAGACCTTATAATCACTCTTAATAAATCTCTCGGGATTAGTCCGTGAAATATACTTCAATGTATAGTTGTCTACCGGGAAAATACCGTTCTTAGCGCCGCATTCGATCGCCATATTGCAGACAGTAAGTCTTCCGTCCATCGAAAGCGCTTTTATTCCGTCACCGTCAAATTCCAGCGATTTATAAAGAGCGCCGTCAACGCCGATCATTCCGATAATACTGAGGATCAGATCCTTTCCGGTAACAAACTTTTTGAATCTTCCGGTAAGGTTTATCTTTATCGCTTCAGGAACCTTAAACCAGGTAATTCCCCTTGCCATCGCACACGCCAGATCAGTGGAACCGACGCCTGTCGCAAAAGAACCCAAAGCGCCGTAAGTACAGGTATGGGAATCAGCGCCTATAACAAGATCACCCGGAAGAACGATACCGTTATCAGGAAGGATAACGTGTTCTATTCCCATCTCTCTTCTGCCGAGTTCATAGTAATGCGTTATCTCATGCTCACGCGCAAAGCAGCGCATAGTCTTATTGAGTTCAGCGGATTTTATATCCTTATTCGGAGTGAAATGATCCTGAATCATCAGGACTCTGTCTTTATCGAAAACATCCTTTACGCCAAGCTTCTCAAACACCTTTATCGCAGGCGGCGTGGTGACATCATTACCAAGAACATAATCAAGCTTTGCTTCGATAAGATCCCCGGCGGCAACACTTTCAAGCCCGGCATGATCAGCAAGGATCTTCTGTGTCATGGTCATTGGCATATGAGTGCACCTCCGAAACAATAATAAATATTTTACAACATTATTTGATTATTAAAAATACCGGAGGGTTATTTGTTATATCAGTCTTCGTTAAGCTCGAAATATTCATCATACAATGCCGACAGTTTTTTAGCATTCTCATCGTATCTTTTAAGATCATCACTGCTGCATGAGCCGCCGAACTTTGCTTCAAGTTCTTTCTGTTCCGCTTCAAGCTTAGTTGTCTCTTTCTCTATGTCAGCAATCCTCTGACGGCGTTTTGCGGCCTCTTTGCGTTCCTGAGCTCGGTTAGCGCTGCGTACGGTGTTCTCATTCTCCTGCTTGGGAGCTTCAGCCGCAGCAGGAACCGGCTGCTCAGACTGAACAGCTTTGCGGTAAAAATAATACGAATCGTAAAGAGCCGCTTTTCTGTCTTTAAAGCCGAGCACTTTATCTGCGCATTTATCGATGAAGAAACGGTCATGGCTTACGCAAACAACAGCTCCGCTGTACTCCTTTATAGCGTCCTCCAATATTTCCCTGGAATTGATATCAAGGTGATTCGTAGGCTCATCAAGGAAAAGTATATCCGGATTCTCACGAAGCAGACAGCAAAGATATAATCTCGATCTCTCACCGCCTGAGAGCATTGATATCTTCTTAAAAGCATCGTCACCCTTAAACCCGAAACGCGCAAGTAAAGATCTTGCTTCGGTAGTTCCTATATCGCTTCTCGAGACAAGTTCATCAAAACAGCTGATCTCTTCATCATCGAACGGAACAAACTGTTCCATATATCCCATCGACTGTGCCGAACCGAAAAGCACAGTACCCGAAGAACCTTTAAGCTTCTCTCCGGCATGACCGGATAATAGCTTAAGAAGAGTTGTCTTGCCGCACCCGTTCGGACCGGCAAGGAACAGCTTCTCATCCGCCGTTATCTCAAATGACAGAGCATCGAAAAGATTTGTCTCACTGTCTTCAAACTTCATTTCAAGGTCTTTTGCCTGAATGATAATCCTGTCAGATCTCCCGGTCCTCTCGAGGGGCTGAGCGGTAAAACTCATCTTCGCATAGCCTGACGGAAGTTTGGAACGCGCTTCCTCAAGTTTATCCTCAAGTTTTGCAACCATCTTTTCTCTCTGATGGTAACCGCTGATATTGCGGTGCGAGAGCATCGTCTGCTTTACATCAAGCTGGTGCGCAAGCTCTTCCTCCAAAGCTTTGGCAACAAGACTCTGCGACTTTATGAAGTGTTCTTTCTGTTCTTTGTAATCAGTATATCCGCCTTTGTATTCGGTGATATGACCGCCGTCGAGTTCGATGACTCTGGTTGCGACCTGATCGATAAAATGTCTGTCGTGTGTAATGACAAAAACAGCGCCGCCGTATGATGCAAGAAACTTTTCGAGCCATTCGACGGCTTCCATATCAAGGTGGTTTGTAGGCTCATCAAGAAGAAGGATATCAGGTCTGTCGACTATAAGTCTTGCAAGACAGACTCTCATCTTCTCGCCTCCGGAAAGATCCGAAAAATCATCGCGGCTGTGAATATCAGCAAGTCCCAGTCCTGCCAGAGCATCCTTTAATCTGTATTCGTAATCGTATCCGCCCGCAGCTTCATAACGGGACTGAAGACTTGATAACTCATTGATAAGATCCGCAGTATCATCAGATCTTTCAGATGCATGTGATATCTTTGCGGTGACTTCATCTATCCTGAGTTCAAGATCTATAAGGTTGGAAGGCTTTAATGTAGAACCCGAGAGATCCTGCTCATCCATATTCTGTGAAAGATATCCAGCAATGGTATTACCATGGAGAATCACTTCACCTTCATCAGGTGTAAGAACACCTTTGATTATCTTGAACAGTGTTGATTTTCCTGCACCGTTATCACCTATGAATGCGATCCTGTCGCCTTTATTCACGCGAAAAGAAACACCGTCAAGAATCCGGCGCTGTCCGTAGTTCATCGTGATGTTGTTAAGTGTAAGAAGCGGCATTATCAATTCCTTCGATTTTAATCACGGCAATCATTTTATCACAGAAACAGAAAAGGGTTGCTCAAATTGAGCAACCCTGATTCTTTCTAATTGTTTTGCAATAATCAGAAGAGATCTACACCGTTACCGTCAGCGTCGTAAGCCTTCTTCTCAGCAGCAACAACCCAGATCTTGCCAGCCTTGGGAAGCTTCTTTGCGATAGCTGTAGCAGATATTTCCTGACCGTCGATCTGGAAAATGATCTCAGCCTTCTTTGCAGGAGCAGCCTTCTTTGCAGCGGGCTTCTTAGCAGCAGCCTTCTTTGCAGGAGCAGCTTTCTTTGCAGCGGGCTTCTTAGCAGCAGCCTTCTTTGCAGGAGCAGCCTTCTTTGCAGCGGGTTTCTTAGCGTCTGCCTTCTTAGCAGCAGCCTTCTTTGCAGGAGCAGCTTTCTTAGCAGCGGGCTTCTTAGCAGCAGCCTTAGGAGCAGCCTTAACTTCTGCCTTGGGAGCAGCAGGTGCAGCAACAGGTGCTACTGTCTTGATTTCTTTCTTTTCTGTATCCATACTAAAAGAACCTCCGTATTTTTCCTTGTTTGGATACAATAAATCTACATTTCTTTATTATTTGTGTCAACAAACATTTTTTATAATTTTTTCAGTATTATCCGTATCTTCAGTTTTTTATTTGTTCAGTTTACACACAATAAACTACGGCGTTTGCGGTTCTTAATACTGCTGTTGTTTTCAAAATGTTTAATGTATTCGAACAGATTTAACACATATCAGATAGAAATAAATCAAGAGTTAAATTAAAATACGCCTATGAGAAAAATACTGACATTTTTTAATTGGGAGATCGGCAAACTCTTCTCGAGTTGGCGGAGAACTTTCACATTATTTCTTCTGCCGGCAGTCTTTCTGGTGGGAATGCTCAATGTATTTCCTCTTCTCATAAATTATATGTCGACAGGCACTTTGACCAAAAAACCTGTAACCGTTGTAAATGCGCCGGAATCATTCATTAACTACGTCAATGAGACAACTGACGCAAGAGCATTCACTTATGAATATAAGTCATTTGATGAATTTTCCGAACTGGCAGACGACAAGAACGAATACCGCAAACAGTTGCGCAAAGGAATGATCATATGTGTGTTCTTTTCCGGAGAATTCGACAGATCATTTGATGATGAAGTACGTTCATATTATGAAGAAGTAATCAATGAGAATACCGAAGCATACAGCAGGGCGCAGATATATGTCGCTTACGATGAGAACTCGCTGACAGCATATGCAAGAGCCGTGCAGTTTAACGAAGGCGTTCTTGAAAAATACCAGAACACTCTTATCGATACTTTAGGCGGCGAATATGCAGTGATAGGAAGTTCGCTTTTCGAGACTGACAAATTCAATCCGGTCACAAAATTCGAAGACTACAGAACTGTCGCGAACAACCAGGCGTCACGTGTTGTATCGGGCGTTCTGATGATAATGATGTATTACAGCACTTATTCCCTTGTCATCGACATGTTTGCATCAGAACGTGACAGAGGTTTTATGGACAAACTCATTCTGACTCCTGTATCAAGGAAAAAGATATATGCTGGAAAGATACTCGCAATAAACGCGATAGTCACTTTCTCGACGCTCGCTACCATGCTCCTGCTGTTCTTATCATCATGGCTGAACAGGAATAACGATGCAATGTCGCTTCTTCCCTTCGGAATGCTGCTTACTCCCGGCGAACTTGCGATAGTGGTATTCTCCATTCCTATCACAGTGCTGCTCATGACCGCGGCATGCATATCAACCGTATTCGCGCTGAAGAACATACAGGATATAACGATCAACCTTCAGCTTCCGCTTATATATTTTCTCGGTGACTTTTTCCTTCAGATGTTCAGGGGAACCAGACCGACGACGCTCGAATATTTCATACCGGTACATAACACTCTGCAATTGATATCGGAATCCTTCATGGCACAGGATAAAGCATGGCATGTGATCCTGGTCTATATGCTCAACGCGGGACTCGCAATTGCAATATTCGCATACACGTTCAGAAAAGAGGAAAGCAAATGATCCAGTTAACCGATGTGCACAAGAGCTATACAAAGGATCACGAGACTATCAAGGGTGTAAGCTTTGAGGTTCATGAGGGAGAGATCTTCGGTCTTCTCGGTCCTAACGGTGCCGGAAAGACAACTCTGATGCAAATGATCGCGACATTGATGAAGCCCACTTCCGGCTCGATCCTTATCGACGGATTATCCGCGGACAAGAATCTTCTCGATATTCACAGAAAGATCGGTTTTCTCACGAATGAGATAAAACTTGATCCTATGTCGACACCGAATGTCCTTTTTGATTTTTTCGCCAAGCTCTATGACATACCAAAGGAAGAACTGAGAGACAGACGCGATGAGAGCTTTGCGAGATTCGGCATATCGCCTTTTGCGAACAAACGCATAAACGAACTCTCGACCGGAATGAAGCAGAAGATCTCAATCGCGATCAGCCTTATCCACAAACCTCCGGTGATCATTTTCGATGAACCTACGAACGGACTTGATATCCTTACATCAAAACAGGTAACTGATTATCTCAAGGAATTAAGAAACCAGGGACATGCGATCATTCTTTCGACACATATCTTCTCGGTCGCAGAGGAACTCTGTGACGACATTGCCGTTCTTATCGACGGTTCCATTGTCGCCCAGGGAAGCGTTGAACAGCTTATAGCGCAGGCACAGGTAAATACATTCGAAGAAGCATTCTTTAAGATCTACGTTGAGAACCATAAAGAATAAAACGGTAAAGATAAGATGTCAGCAAAAAGAGGAATCAAAACGATAATCGGAAATTTCTTCCGTAAAAGAGGACAGTCGGGCGCGGAAGCCTCGTCTGCGTCTTTTATTATCTCCCTGCTTTTTGTTGCAGTATTCTTTGCTGTCTGCATCTCATGGATGCTCTACAAGTTCCCTTATCATCTGTTCAGTGACGAGGTTTACAACATCGTTGTCGTAAATGCTCCGGAATCTTTTGTCAGGTTCAATGAAGATACACAGTATTTCCGTGATGAGGAAGCCAGAGAATACGGTGAACGCTATGATATTCTCGGAAACTACGAGAACATCATCAACTACACATACCGTTACGACGGAAACGGAATCACCAAATTCGTATATAAAGAAACAGACGCATTATACGATTTTGTAACCTTCGGAAAGTGGATGCGCGAGAACGGTGCTTATCTCACTGTCGTCTTCCCTTCTGATTTTGACCAGCAGATCGCAGACCGCCAGAACGGTCTTACTTCCGACAAACCGCAGATCCTTACTTATTACCGTACTAATTCCCTTGAATACTCCGCCATGAAGGAAGGCTTTATTGATGAATACCTCTACTTCTATCAGGCAAGCATCCGTTCGGATTACGGTATGGCTATCACAATGGTCTCTGATTCCGAGATCATCGACAAACCGATCCAGACAGTTGAAAATGCAAACGGCATAAGAGCCATTGTTGAGACACTGAGCCGGACATTCATACCTATACTTCTTTTTGTTATCCTTCTTTATTCGTCGATGAGCATCGGAACAAATGTCATCGCAGGCCAGAAGGAACGTGGCACATTTACGGGAATACTTCTTACGCCTCAGCCAAGATATGCGATCGTAACGGGCTATCTCGGCGGCGTGGTAATCAAGACAATGATCCCCGCGTTCTTTGTCGCTACTTTATCAGCATTGCTAGTAGGAAGATATACGATCGACAGTTATCTTGCCATCTACCTTTATGTGCTCGTTCTGGAGATATTTATCGCATCTGTCACAATCCTAATATCAGTTATCAATGATTCTGTCATTTCAGCCCAGACGGCCTTCCTGCCGATCTTCCTGACGCTGGTCGCTGTCTGCGTCACATGTATACAGTCAGTCTCCGAACGTGAAGACTTCTATATGTATCTTCCTGTTCACGGCCAGTTCTACGGAATCGGCGATGTGCTTGTGGGCAAGACAAATGTTGCAGGTCTCATAGTAAGTTCGCTTGCCACGCTGCTGCTCTCTGCTGTGATCGTATTCATTACCGAGAGACTCCTTCACAGCGAACGCTACACTGTTTCCGTCGACACGGTCGATGCCAAGGAAGTTAAGAGAAGACGCGAAGGCGGCAGACCTTCGGCATGGGAAATGATCAACAAAGGTTATGATCATCTCAACTTCATCATCAACGAAGCCTTCTATCCTCTTGTTGTCCTTTCGGTCTACCAGATGCTCGCGCTTATCCCCGTCGTAGTCTCATACATGCGAAAAGCCGAGTATTCCTCATTTATCAGGGATCTCGCAAATGTCAGCACGGTATCAGATATAATCGATAAGACTTTCGATGTCTTCAGCATATTCTTCAAGGATCCGCTTTTCCTCTCGCTTATGGCTGTGGGATATGCGCTGATCCTCGTAACATACTTTATCCACGCAGGCAGAGTATGGAAGATCAAAGGAATAAAGAACAAGATCACAGCCTGCGGCTATCCGCTGTCGAGCGTAAAGCACATTCTTGTTCATTACGGTCTGGGACTTATACTCGGATTCATCATGATGACCTGCACCGTCGGTATCATGCGCTTTACTGGTCAGATAACATTTACGGGCTTCAGCCTTCAGTTATCTTCGATCGGCGTATTCATTTTCAATCTCTTAATGTGGTTCCCTCAGGGAGCTTCGGAAGAGCTTATGTTCAGAGGCTTCATGATCACTTCATTCTCCAAGAGATTCAAGCCAGCGGTCGGCATCATCGTATCTTCCCTGATGTTCTCCCTGTTCCATTCCCTGAACAAAGGTTACACGCCTCTGGCATCTGTCAATCTCGCGCTGATAGCACTTCTTTTCGCGCTGATATATGTTCTTACAGGCGATATCTGGATGACATCCGCGATGCACACCGCATGGAATCTCACGCAGGGCAACATTTACGGACTTCAGGTATCAGGAAACGGAGCCGCGAATTCAATCATAACCGCGATCTATGATAAGGATGCGACATCGCTTATTACAGGCGGCGCCTTCGGTCCCGAAGGCGGTCTCGCCACAACAGCGGTTACTTTAGCCGGATTGGTGATCGTTACCGTACTGCTGGTAATAAAATCAAAAAAGAAAAAGTCTGTATAAGATTATCCAAACGTCAAGAGTGATATTGATTGTGCGGACTATTCTGCACAAGCGAACGCAGTGAGTGCGGAAGCCCTAGTCCGCATGATCAATATCACATCTGCACAAGCGAACGAAGTGAGCGCGGAAGCCTTAGTCCGCATGATCAATATTATTCTTTTGCACAAGCGAACGAAGTGAGCGCGGAAGCCCTAGTCCGCATGATCGATATCATTCTTCTGCTATCTCTCTTGCGACAAATACACCGGATGCGGATGCGTGCGACAGCGAATGAGTAACTCCGCTGCCGTCACCGATCACGAACAGACCGGGATAGCACGTCTCAAGCCTGTCGTTTATCGCGACTTCCATGTTGTAGAACTTAACTTCGACACCATAGAGCAGAGTGTCATCATTTGCGGTACCGGGAGCGATCTTATCGAGCGCATAGATCATCTCGATAATTCCGTCCAGTATTCTCTTCGGAAGAACGAGCGAAAGGTCACCGGGTGTTGCCTTAAGCGTAGGTCTTACAGTTGATTCCTCGATCCTTGAAGTGTTTGAACGTCTGCCCCTTGTAAGATCGCCGAAGCGCTGTACGATAACGCCTCCTCCGAGCATATTGGACAATCTTGCTATGGATTCGCCGTATCCGTTTGAATCCTTGAAAGGTTCTGAAAAATGCTTGGATACGAGAAGCGCGAAATTTGTATTCTCCGACTGGAGTTCCGGAGCATCAAAGCTGTGGCCGTTGACGGTCACGATCCCGTTTGTATTTTCGGAAACAACATATCCGTAAGGATTCATGCAGAAAGTCCTTACCTTGTCCTCAAACTTTTCAGTGCGGTATACGATCTTGCTCTCATAAAGCTCCGACGTCAGATCCGAGAATACGACTGCCGGGAGCTCGACTCTGACACCAATATCCACTCTGTTGGAATATGTCTCGATATTAAGCTCACTGCACACTTTTTCGATCCACTTGCTGCCGGAACGGCCGACTGACACGATACATTTCTTACACGTATAGGAAGAGCCGAGACACTCGACCTCATATGTACCGTCTTCCAGTACCTTAAGATCGCCGACGGGCGATTCGAAAAAGAAATCCACTTTATCCTTCAGCAGATCAAATATATTGCCCAGGACCTTATAGTTCTTATCGGTTCCAAGATGTCTTACTGAAGCATCGAGCAGATGCAGTCTGTTCTCAAGGCAGATCTTTTTGAAGGATGAACCTGCCGTGGTGTAGAGCTTTGTGCCCTCACCGCCGTTGGCGAGATTGATCCCGTCAACATATTTCATCAGTTCCAGCGCTTTCTCTTTGCCGATATGCTCATACAGAGTTCCGCCGAAATCGTTCGTGATATTATACTTGCCGTCAGAGAAAGCCCCGGCGCCGCCGAAGCCGCGCATTATCGCACAGGACTTGCAGTTGATACAGCTCTTAACCTTTTCTCCGTCTATCGGGCATCTGCGTTCTTCAAGTGTCTTGCCTGCCTCGAAAACAGCCACCTTCAGATCAGGTCTTAAGTTTACAAGTTCATATGCCGAGAATATTCCGCCGGGACCGGCGCCGATAATGATGACATCATAATTATTCATAGAAATATCTCCCCTAAGATAAAGGAATACGTCTACATTATAAGTTAACAGGCAGTTCTTTCAAATAGTACGGAACAACATTGAAGAACAGTAATAGAATGCTTTTCGCGTTAATGCCATTAAAATGCCTGAAACAGGCTGTTATTTCTGCCTCTTTATCTTTACAGCATAAGTCAGGGGCACCGCAAGAACTATTGCAACACCTGCCTGTATCAGGTTAAACACCACAGAGCCTCCGGCAGCTTCAGCTCCGTATAAAAACATTTCAAAAGCAAAATAACCGCCCACCATGATAAGCTCAGCCATAACGGAAGCAGCGATCCTTATCAGCACACCAGAAGCCTTCTTCCCGCGGGACAGGGACATGACAAGCGCCGCAACAAGGCCCATAAGGCCTTTGATTATAAATGTCGGAGCGATGTAAGCTGGATAACCGGCTATAAGATCTCCCAAAGCAGAGCCGATAGCGGCCGGAAAGAATGCCGCGGGTCCGATAAAATACGATGCCAGAAGGATCACGCCGTCACCTAAGTTCATGTATCCCAAAGCCGTGGGTATCTTTAATTCCGTACCGGCAAAGACAAGCGCCGCCAGGATCCCGCACTCGGCTATCAGCCGCAGATCGGGTCTGATCCTTGAATTTTTCCTGTTATCAGTCATAGGCCTTATCTCATTATATTTCTCAGATCGATCGGTTCAGTACAGATGAACAATGCTCCGTTCTCGACAAGGAATCTGCGCGTCCTGTAACCCCATGTGCAGCTGATACTGTCAATTCCGCTGTTCAAAGCGGTCATTATATCAATTTCTGAATCCCCGACATAGACAGCCTCGCTGTTTTGGATCCCGAAATGATTCAGGCAGCGTTCTATGGGCTCAGGAGACGGCTTCCGCTCAACTCCTTCCACAGAACCCCTGACATAATCAAAAACGTTCGGGAAAAAGCGCTCAATAAGCCTTTGTGCCGGTTCATCATCCTTGTTTGAGATACAGGCAAGCAGCATGCCGTCGGCTTTGAGCCTGATCAGGACCTCCAATATTCCGTTATAAGGACGGGTGTCTTCAAGATAATGCGAGTTGTAATATGCGACATAATCCTTCAGGAGCTGCGCCTTCAGAGCCGCGTTAAAAACTTTTCCATCAGCCGCAAGGCTTCTCTCAATCATCTTCACAACGCCGTTGTTGATAAAAGACTTTACCTGTTCTTCCGTCTGAAGAGGGAGATTATTCATCCGGCGCGCGGCATTAAGACTCCGGGTAAGACCGCCCAAAGTATCCAAAAGCGTTCCGTCGAGATCAAAGCACGCCAGTTTATATCTCATTTTGTCTTTCTTTCCATAAACAATCAGCACAAAGCCTAAAACAATTATTAGGACAACTCGCGCCCATTTTAGCACGAATCTTCCGTCATTCAATAACCAAGTTATAGAATTGGGCTGTATGTAATGCTAACATTAAGCGAAAAGTTATATATTCAGGAGATAAAAATGGCAATCGTAAGTTTTAAGACAATGAATCTCGGCACATATGAGACGGATCTGGTGGTCTCAGGCATCACCCAGGCTTCCACGGCCAACAACAAACAGATGCTCAAAGTAACGGTCAGTGACGGAGCAGAAAGCATTACCGCGCTGATGTTCGACACTACCAGGAAAGACCTTTCAGATATCGGGATCGAAGAAGGCTCGACAGCAGTAGTAACGCTTGAAGTAACCGAATACAAGGGCAGCAGGAGTTACAAGATCACCAACATCAACCCCGTGAAGCTCCCGGAGGACGAACTTAAGCAGCTTGTTAAGTTCCCTCCCGAAGACCCTTCCAGGCTCGTTGCCGATATTATCGCCCTTATCAAGAAGTCATCAGGAAGAGAATATGATATTACGACCGCCGAAGTACCCGCAGATGATTACTCACTTACCGCGCTGGCCGTAAGGATCATCTCAGCAAATATAAAGAACTTCACCAGATCTTCCGCCGCCAAGACAATGCACCATAACATATACGGCGGTCTGGCATACCATACTCACAGAATGCTTAAGACAGCCTATTCCATATGTGAGGTATACCCTCTCCTTAACCGCGAACTCCTCATCTGCGGCACGGCACTCCACGACATAGGCAAACTCGTTGAGATCAAGACATCCGATACCGGAATAGCGACATACACCGACATGGGCAACCTTTTCGGTCATTCCCTTTTGGGAATAGAGATGATAGACCATGAAGTCTGGAGACAGAACCAGGCCGCAGGCGGCAGGTCATATAATCCGGAGCAGGTCGCAATGCTAAAGCATATGCTCGCTTCACATCACGGCCAGCCGGAATGGGGCGCCATCAGGCTTCCGAGCACGCCTGAGGCCATGATCCTTCACGAACTTGATATGATAGATTCGCGCATGTATATGTACGAAGAGAACTTTGCCCGTATGGAGCCCGGAACATCCAGCGATCCCGTTTTCGGCATCTCAGGCGACGGCAAATCCGTGATCTATAAAAACTCTTTCAGCAATTATTTAGATCACTCGTAATGCATTCCGTGCATTTCCCCATACATATCCTCGTAATAGAGGATCTTGTTCTCTTCATCCAATGATACGAATGTTGAGAAATCAGGGAACGTATACGTCTCATCTGTCGCGCTGAGCTTTATTGATGAATTGCTCAGGAAAAACTGCGGAAGCGCCTGCATGGAGAGATCGCGGACAAGGCAGCCGTCCTGATTGCGGTCTTCATCACTCATCAGGAAGTAATCCAGATACACTTGGTCCACACCTTCATAGCATGAGGTCAGAGCCCATGTGGTATCGACATGATATCCCTGACCGTTAAGGACCACATAAGTCCAGGCATGACACATATCAGGCTCGAAGCACCCTATATCAAGGCCATCGATACCGACCTGGAGGAGCAGATACCCGTATACGGCGCCATAATCAACACATACGCCCTTTTTGGTCATGAATGTCTCGTAGACAAAACCGTCGCCGCTATTACTATCGGCTTCATCATAATCGTAATCGTAGTTTTCGGCGACATAAAGATAAAGCTTCAGGCACTTCTCAAAGTCCGTATCATCACTTTCGAGCGTGCTGTTAAGGATGTCCGTTATCATTTCTTCGAATTCAGCCTGTCTTACGGCATATTCCTCAACAGGCATTTCGTAATAGATCCTTCCTATGCCGTTCTCATAAGGAACGGTACCGTCATTGCTCTCCCCTGTCACCTTGAGGCACGCAGGCGGAAAGAGACTGGCCAATGTGCTGACATTCATGGCATAATCATATGCTTCCTGACTGGAACACTTGAAAGTCGTCTCTCCTGCCCTTAACGCATCGCACAGGTTGTAGAACGCATCCCACGATTCCTGCGGTATCTCCTGTGCAAGTGTCTGAGAATAAACATGCGGATTGAATTCGAATAACTCCGGCTCAGTTTCAGTTGTTGTCTCTTCTGTTACAGTCACGGTCTCATCTGCACTCCCCAATGCATCTGTTCCGCCTTTGACTGTCTCATCATTCTTAGTTTTTGAACTGCATCCGGAAAAGAATATTGACGCAGCCAATATGATTCCTATTATCCTCCCGGTTTTCATTATAAAAACCTCCTTCCGTGCGATTATACAGAAGGAGGCTATATTCTTAAAAGAGCAAATTCGGCAATAATCAGGTATTTTGTTAACGCTTCATTGACTGTATCTTCTCATTCATTTTCTTAGCTTCTTTCCTGTAATAACGCATAAAGCAGAACCAGATTACAAATGCCACCAGGAGCTGGACTCCCGCGATGAGCAGTCCCTGAGTTAATGAAGCCGCGCCTCCGAACCAGCCGACCGCGTAAGCCGTTACCGTGTAGATCACACAGCCAATCCCCATATGAATGACTACTTTGACAGGTGCCGGAAGGCTCTCAATGTTATATACAACTGTCGGAACACCGAATCCTATACCGGTAAGAAGGCTTCCTATGACCATCTTCGTTAACTGATAATTCTCCAGACTGAAATTGCCTTTATAGATAATGTCGAATACAACGCATACCAGGCTGAATATCGTAAAAGCCATTCCGATGCTAATAACAGTGCTCTTCAGCAGATCTTTAACTATATTTCTCATCTCATTATCCTCCTATATTCCAAGAAATTTTTTGAACTCCGGCAGATATTTTCTCGACACGTAATCCTTATTCCCGTTCTTCAGTTTCAGCAGAAGCGTGCCGGAGAAACCGGGTTCTATACTGTCCATGTAAGACAGGTTTATAAGTGTTGTTTTCGATATCTGCATAAACCCGGAGCCGAGCTGCTGCGCGAGCTCGTAAAGCCTTTTGCGCGAACGGAATCTCTGCTTTGCGCCGTATATGACAGTGTCGCCGTCCTCCACTCTCACCATATATATTTCCTTTGGCTGCAGAACAACAATATCTTCCTCATTCTGCAGAGCTGTAACAGGTGACCCGCCTGTACTGAACACATCGATCATTCGCTGTATTTCATCTGTCACTTTGTCCGTGTGAATGACTGCAAACGGCTCTTTGTATTCAGCTGAGATATCTATACTAACTTTCACTTTACGAAAGCCTCCCGACTGAGATATACATCTATGTTACCATTATGATTCCCTGCACTTAACGGCGAACTTCCAAAACTCATAAACCGTCATGAATATTGAAGCCATAAAGAGCCACACCATGATCACATGATACATCTTTGCCATATAGACAGCATAACCAACCGTTGCAAGAGACGTAATTGCCGCTGTCAGATACCACCATTTGCTGTTCAGGAACTTTTTGATCATCCTTATCACCTCCTTTGCTTTGTGGCCAAATAGTAGCAAAGTATTTCCTCCCTGTGTCGCGAAATGAGGTAAGTGGCGTTTTTTCGAAGGTGAAATGCAAACGCAATGCTCTCTAAACTTACAAATTACTATTTCCATACGAAAAAGCGGCAGGTACCCGAACTGCCGCTCTGTAGTTTTGTTGTAAAAAATTTATACATTCAGTGAATCACACATTTCCTGATTATTTCCTATAATCCCGGATTCAGGAAACGATTTATATAAATGATACAAAATTACCTATAGGATTACTTAAAACAACTCTTTCAGGAAATATCTTGGAAATGAAACAGATTCCCAAGAGTGAAAACGAGTTGTGATAATGAATCACTTCCAGTGATCAAGCTCCGACAGATATCCGTTGTACTGAATACGTCTGTCACTGTCTGACAGATTCTCTGGATTCGGCATATGACCGATAAGGAAATCGATAAGCGCATCCTTAGACTGATAAACAAAATCACCGTCTGTATAGCACCATGTGCAGTAATCCTCATTAAAGCTCCCGTCGGGTTCTTTGCTGATCATGGAATCCTCCGAAAGAGGCATTCCGCAGCACTGGCAGATAAGCTGTCTCGGACTTCCGAGAATGGTATTTATAGATACGTTGAATTCCCTGGAGATGATCTTCAGCGTTTCTGTGTTAGGCAGTGTGTCGCCAACCTCCCAGCGGCTTATGGCCTGCCTTGTCACCAGAAGCTTTTCGGCCATCTGATCCTGTGTCATGTTATTATCTTCGCGCAGCTTCTTAAGTACGTCTTTGGTTTCCATAATCTTGTCTCCTTTATGTTTTATGATATAAGTATGTTCTTCGCCGGAGACAAAAACAAGCAACCTGCTGTTGCGCGGGGCAATTCCGGCTGTCAATCAACGCTCAAAAGCAGTTCGGAAAGAAGATTCCAGCATACCGGAACGGAGTCAAGAATAACCGTTTCCCTGGTGGTATGCGGATCTATCAGGTCAACGCCTATACATATCATGTCCAGCTCCGGGGATAACAGGCTCATTGTTCCGCACTCAAGTCCGGCATGGACAGCCACTACCTCTATCTCTTTCCCGTTCTGTTCGAGATATATCTTCTTTGTCAGCTTAAGCAGTTTGCTGTCAGGATTATAAGGCCAGGGATCAGCCATTTTCATGGCCTCTGAATCAAATCCGCATTCTTCCGCGAGCTCAAGTTGCGAATTAAGTATCTCAGTCTCAAGCTCGGCAACAGAGCTCCTTATATATGTCGAAGCGCTGATCCCGTTCTCGTCAAGCTTAAACAGACCCAGGTTCGAGGAACTCTCAACGAGACCTTCCATATCTTCTGACATTGTGTATATACCGTCAATGATCTCCGTGATGTATCTGACGGCATTATCCCTGTATTCCTGATATACGACCTGCGGAACAGTGCTTTCCTCGCTGACTTCGATCGCAATCGAATCATCCCGGCCTTTATACTCTTCCTGAAGCGAGAAAAGATATTCATCTATGGAAGACATTAAGATCTGTCCGTCCTTTGAATCAATAACGATAACACAAACAGCTCTGTCCGGGATCGCGTTAGGTGCCGTCCCGCCTTCAAGATATGCGAGTTCGGAATAGACTCCGCACTCATCAATATACTTAAGAAGTCTTCCGATTCCCTTTATACCGTTAAGTCTCCGCTTATCGATATCCACACCGGAATGACCGCCTGTAAGGCCTGACAGGGTGATCTTAAACGCTTTATCCCCGTCGGCTTCATGAAAACCGGCCGTCCCGGAAATGCGCACCGAATCACCTGCAGCAGTACTTACAACAACGTTGTCTGACGCTTCATTATCTATGTTGATCAGGTATTTAGCCCCGTCAAGCCAGGAAGGATCGATATTAAACATTCCTTCCATTCCGTCTTCTTCATCTGTGGTAATGATTATTCTCAAAGGGCCGTGATCCATCTTCCCCTGAACGACAGACATCATTATGGCGCATCCTATTCCGTCATCGCCGCCCAGAGAAGTGCCGTCTGCCGTAAGTGTATTTGTCTGTTCATCCCGGATGACCGTTACCGGATCGTTCAAAGGATCAAAATCCTTACCGGCTTCAACGGCAACGACCATATCCATATGGCCCTGCAGTATAACCAGCGGTTTATTCTCATAGCCTTTTGTGGCAGGCACGTTGAACATAACGTTATAGTAATTATCCTGTACAGGGTTCAGATTTTGGCTCTTAGCCCACGATACAAAGAAATCGCTTATCTTCTCTTCATGATGTGAGGGTCTGGGCACTTCCGCCAGCAGCATAAAATTCTCAACTACTGTGTCAATGATCTTTTCCGAAGTCATTTCACGTGAAGACCGGGAACATGAAGTAAATATAAAAGAAAAGGCAAGACATAAAGACAGTGCCTTGCATTTAAATGTTGATCTCATAATGACCTCTTTCAAAACAGAAACAGAAGATAATTCTCTTGAATAATTATATCATGTACGGCTTATCACTTAACAAAATGAACCTTTACCGATAAGATGCCTTCTTTAAGATCAGCCTCTATCGTTCCGCCGTTTCTTGTGATGAGTTCTTTCGCGATCGAAAATCCGAGTCCTGTAGAAGCCTGGCCTTCGTGAACTGTGTAGTACCGGTCAAAAAGCTTGGCGGCAGATACGGGCGTCAGTTCAGGAGCGGGATTGCTGAATATTGCGCATCCTTCGTTATCGAGTTTTACCGTAAGTCCGTCATCTGCGTATTTTATCGCATTGCTGATAATATTCTCGAAGATACGGTTCGCTCCTTTTCTGTCGCACATAACATATACAGGATTGTCAGGAAGATCTATTTCAGGTTCTATGCCCTTCTTCTTGAACGCGGCATAGAAAGAGAGCATGCACTCCTCTAAGATCCGGCAGATATCAACAGGTTCAGACCTTGTATCTGTATCAGCGGAAGGATGTCCTGATGGATCAGTGGAAGTGCTGTATTTAAAGAGTTCATCCGCCAGTTCGCTCAACGAAAGCGTGCGGCTCTTGATCCGTTCAAGGTACTGTTCCCTTAGTTCCTCATCAGTCTCATCCTTCATAAGATCCAGATAAGAATTTATCGCAGTCAGGGGTGTTCTTATATCGTGGGAGATCGCAGTAACAGCTTCAGATACTTTGCGGTTGCCGTCCAGATAACTGTTTCTTTCATTCTGAAGATTTTTGAGTTCCCTGTTAAGTGTCTCGGCGGTTTTCCGCGCATGAGGATCAGTCGTAGTGAGCGTAACGGGCACCTGCGTCTCACCTTTGACCTGGTCTGTGATATTATCGGTAAGCTCATCAAATCCGCGTCTTAAAAGCACTATCTTTATGACAGCGATGATAAGTGCTATTGCCAGGACCGCACACAGGACTATCAGGATCTTCAACAGCGGATCTCCTTCCTTCTGAAAATGATAATACCACAGAAGGAAGTAAGAATAATCCAGAATATATCGCTTGCGGCGTTGACCGCCATCAAGCCGTCACGGTACATCACGTAGTACGGGATGCTTAAGCCTTCGTTAGTATGATGTATCACGGCAGGATCCGCGTATGTCAGAGCAAGTGCCGCAGTTTTTACAGGACGCGGAAGAATACTGTCTTCAAAGAAAACTATCTCCTCATCGTGATAAATGAATCTGTAATTGAATTCAGACAAAACAAAACTCATTTCAAGATTATAGGGATCTTCTTTTTTTATCTCTTTTATAAGCTTAATGTTTTCGCCGCTGACATCTATGTTCTGGGTCCCGACCAGGAGAGCCGCAGGAACCGATGCGGAAATAAACCAGATCAACAACATGAGAATAAAGCCGGCGATAAAAGCAACTGTACGCTTTCCGCTGATAAAAAGGAATGCCGTGCATACAGAAGTTACAGTAACCGATATCAGCAATGATATCAGGAACATCATAAGGACCACGGGAATATATACCGGGGGATGCCATTTCAGTATAAGGCACATGATCACATATAAGAATGTACAGGTGATCATCATCGCCATATCAAGGACAATACTGAACAGCAGAGATGAAAGATATATCCTGCCCTTACTGTGACCGCCGGCAATAAGGTTCTTGACCGTGCCGTCACTGAACATTCTTCCCAGAAATACCGGCAGATAAATAATCAGCACTGCGGTCATAATAAACTGTATGGAATCAGAAGTACCAAACAGCAGTTTGATCTCGTACCTGACCTCGTCATCTTCGGAATCAAGCTTATAATATACATCTTCCGGAAGAGCTGCAGCGTCCAGCATGTAAGCATCTTTCGCGCTCACATCAAGACTTTCAAAACGTCTGCCGGCATCATGGGAAATACCATTATCGGGATTATCGATCCTGATATAACAGATATATAAAGAAGCAAAGACCAGGAAGCCTGCCATTATCCAGGTCTCGATACTTCTTAAGGCTCTGTAGATAAAACCCGAAAGGATCTTCTTCATATTACGTGAACTCCTTTCTGCTTATCGCCAAGGCACCTGCCGCTGCTGACAGCACTATGACCGCACCTGCGGCAGCAGCACACTTTGCGTTGCCGGGTTCCCTCATCAAAACACCATAATACGGATTCAGTTCCAGCGAGAATGTCAGCGCGTTCCTCTCAACCCCTCCGACATATTCGGGATTAAGCTCCCAGACGGTCTCTCCCGAAGTCTCGTCTTTGTAAGAATACCTGTAAGGCTGATCCAGGATGTAGTTGATGTGTCCCGGATAAGACATCAGTGCCGGAATAAGGAACATTGATATGATCACGCCGAACAGTTTATTGCTGAAAAACACCTGAAGCATCGTAAAGAACAACACAAACGCCATGACGATGACTGCAACAAAAAGCACAGTAAGTATTACCTTGCTGTTGATCTCAACAGATTCTTTTACGGGAACGAACTTAACAAGGAGAAATAATGCCGCGGCACTGACAATGACCGAGAACAAAGCCGTTAAAGCAGCAACCGCCGCATCCGCAAAAAAGATCATTACCCTCGGTGTTCCGGTAGCTATCTTGTTGTTGACCGCGCGGAATGAGATATCGGATCCCGTAAACATCATGCAGAATACGGCAGCTCCGAACGGGAAAACATAGATGAGATCTTTCAGGCACAGGATCAGGAAGTCATTGTCAAAGAATCTGGGCCGGCCAAGAGACGGCAGCGTATACATCATCATTTCATTGCCGCATACGCTGTTGAACACGCCTATTCCGGTCAAAAGCGAAAAGACGATCACCCAGATAAAGAGCCTGGTCCTGAATAATCTGAAAAAAGATGACTTAAGAGCGAATCTCATGAGAGTCCTTCCCTCTTAGCGACAAGATTCATAAAATAGCCTTCAAGACTCTCGTTGTTCTCTGCGACCGAAATAACTTCAACTCCTGCCTCGTTCGCCAGCGCAACGGTTCTCGAGACAGATATCTCCGAATAGATATCCACAGTATCTTCACCGTTTATCTTGTAATCGATATCATTCCTGTCGAAAACAGGACACAGATCCTCCACGCTTGACACCTTGAGCCTTGATGACTTGCGGACTTTGTTCATAAGCTCATCAGCGGATAACGTCTGAAGAATCTCGCCGTTGTCAATGAACGCATAATGCGTGGCGAGCTTGGACAATTCTTCAAGTATATGACTTGAGATAAGTATCGTGGTATGTCTTTCCCTGTTGATCCTGATGAGGATCTCACGCATCTGGATAATGCCCTGAGGATCAAGACCGTTGATAGGTTCGTCAAGGACAAGGATATCCGGCTTTCCGCAAAGTGCCACTGCTATTCCGAGCCTCTGCTTCATGCCGAGGGAGAATTTGCCCGCAGTCTTCTTTCCTGAATTATTGAGTTCAACAAGTTCCAAAAGCCCGGGGATATCGTCATACGATGTCATTCCGAGATTTATATACTGGAGCTTTAGATTGTCATAAGCCGAGAGGTTGCGGAATACGGCGGGACTTTCGATAATAGAACCCATCCTTCTTCTGACCTTTATGATCTCTTTGTCCTTACTTGACACACCGCTGATAGAATATGATCCTGATGTCGGTTCAGCAAGACCTGTTATGATCCTCATAAGAGTCGTCTTGCCCGCGCCGTTTCTTCCGACAAGACCAAAGATCGAACCGTTAGGAATATCAAGTGAAACGTTCCTTAAGACCTGGGCTTTGCCGTAAACTTTGCTTATATCTTTGATCGAGACTACATTATCCATTACAGATCTCCTTTAAGTTTAAAGCCTATTCCCCAGACTGCTTCTATGTATTCGGTATCGGTATGTTCCTTTATCTTTTTCCTGAGATTGCTGACATGGACCTTAACAGAACTCTCCGTGCAGTCAGGCGTCTCTGATCTGATTAGATCCAGCAGTTCCGACTTTGAGATCACGCGCCCCCCGCCGGTAGCGAGCATCTTCAGTATCGCATATTCGGTCCTTGTAAGTTTTATTTCCTTATCTTTAACATATACTTCATGCCTGTCTGTGTCGATGATCAGGTCGCCGCAGGTTATGCGCAAGGAATTACCGCTTCGGGCAGTTGTACGGAGCGCGGCATTTACTCTTGCTTTAAGTTCCCTGATATCAAAAGGCTTGGTAATATAATCTACGCAGCCCTCCGATAGAAGAGCGATCTTATCATCCGTTGAAGACCTTGCGCTCACTGCGATCACCGGCGTTCCTTTCGGAATATGGGTAAGCAGTTCCTCGCCTGACATTCCGGGCAGCATAAGATCCATCAATATAAGATCGGGATTTGTCCCGAGCATCATCCTGCCCTCGGTCCCGGTAGTTGCCCACAAAGCATCATAGCCATCCTTCTTCAGTTCTTTTTGAAGGACTGCTCCGATATCTTCATCATCTTCAACAATCAGTATCCTGCTCATGTAAAAATAGTATTTCTATTCCTTTTCCAAATCAAGTTGGAGGCACAAATGTTACCTATATCTTAACCCTTTTAACGCCGGCATTGTTTTATAATGAAGCCATGAAAAATACTGTGTATGAAAAATGTATATCAATACTGCTGACGGCTGCATTGCTGGTGCCGGTATCATCATGTTCGTCCAAAAAGAAGGAATACGAAAAGGTAAAAGCAGATGACACGTGGTATGAATACGAATCGTTTGATGCCTCCTGTCTGTATTCTGATGAGGATTATGAATATGTAAGCTTTTCGAATGCCGGCGCAATGAACGGTTCAGTATATTTAAGCGTTAATGCGGAACGCAAATATGAAGGAAATATAAGAGATCTTACCGATAAGGAGATCATGGAGCATTTCGAACAGTCTGTTCTTGAGTTTTCCTTTGACGGAAAGTATATCGGCAGGACTGACTTTGCTTCAGTCAACGATGACGGGACATACCGTTTCCTCCAAAAAGCTTGGGTCGCGGATAATGGATTAAACACACTTGAAGTAATACTCGATCTGGAGACAGGGGCAGTTATCTCCTATCTGTACAACGGAGAAGAACTGACACTGCCTGAGGTAAACAACTACTATAATAATCCGGTATATATTACCGATATGTACTCAACAGACGGATACACAGTCTATATTCTGCATGTTAACTCCTGGAATGAGAGCATTGCCGTTGTAAGACCTGACGGTTCGTTCTACGAGATGTTCTCATCCGATCTGGCACTTAACGGCGGCGTTGTTGAAGGCGTTATGAATCTCATCCCAGGAACTCAGGGCACCGTCATATTACCGGTCTATCTCTCAACTTATGATCTCATATATGTTTCTCTCAATATCGCTTCCGGCGAAGTAAAGGAACTGTCAGGCCTGTACGGCAATTTCGGAACATGGATCGAACGCGCTTCCGGCAAATATGTCGGAAGAGACGTAAACGGATTCAGTTTTGTTGATGACATGACAGGCGAACTTACCCGCATCTGCGATTACAGCGATATCGGTGCATCACTGACAGATATCGCGGAATCCGAGCTGCTCTATATCTCGGATAACGGTGACGAGATCCTGCTGGGATGTGAGACTGAGGAGCCAACAGGCGGATTCGGTTACAGGATATCTCATCTCTCGCTTGCCGGTACCAATCCAAATGCGGGAAAGACAATTCTTACTTTGTCATCAGAACATGATTTCTTTCCGTCTGAATCCGATTTCAACGCAGTCCATCTGTTCAATGAACAAAACGGTTCATTTTTTATAAAGTATGCTTTCCCTGAAGACGGGTCAGGAAAAGAAATTGACACAGATCCTGATATCCTTCTTGTTGAAGATCCGGAAGCAGATGCCTCGGATGTCAACCGTTATATCGATCTGGCACCTTTATTGGGGCTTGATAAGACTGACTGGGAAGAGCAGTATTTTTCGAATGCGGTAGATGCAGCAAGATCAGGAGATTCACTTTACAGGATACCTTTGGATATATCCGCATCAGGGATCATCACCTCTTCATCCAATATGCCTGAAGGTCAGACAGGGTTTACTTTCGGCCAATATGAAAGATTCGTGGATGAAGTATGCAACGGTGTTGATCCTATGAGCAGCACAGCAGGATTCAATATGGGCAAATCCGGATATTTCACAAAACTGTTCCTGAACATGAGTGATATATTCATTTCAGACGGACATGTTGATATAAGCGGTGATGATTTCCGCGAACTCATGATCTTTGTTGATGAGAACGGCAATGACGGTTCTTCTGAAGACAGCATCTCCGGACATTCCGGTGCTGCGGCTGAGATCATATCTGCCATTGAGGGTCATAACGCAAGGCTTGAAGGAACGTATGGCGCAATATATGGGTATCTTTACGACTTCGATGAATATATCGAATGTTATGAAGAATTTGGAGACGGAATAGGAATTTACGGCCTTCCGTCCTTCGATGGCAGAGGGCCGCAGACAGTATCTCATGAATTTGTCTGTGTATTGTCAGATACGGATTATCCTGAAGCGTGCGCGGAATTCGTAAAGCTGCTGTTATCATATGATGTGCAGATCACAATGACCTCCGCCAATCCTGTAAACCGCAGCGCAATGAGATATATCGCCGAGAACAGACTCAAAGCATACAACAAAGCAGTCACTGATTCTTCAGCATTCTCATCACGTTCCCGGTTGCCCGAAGAAACGGTCGATGAATACATGAATATTCTTTCTTATTCATACGGTGGAACATATGCCGGAAGCGCGATAGAGGAAATCCTGCGCGAAGAATCATCCGCATATTTCTCAGGCGGCAGATCGGTTGATGACATCATTCCTGTTATGCAGAAACGCATTCAGACAGTTCTTGACGAGATGAAATAAAGTAAGGGCTGTCCCGGATAACCGGAACAGCCCTTTGGCCAAAAAAGTTAAACGATCAATAGTCTGTTAAGCAGCAGGAACTTCATAAACCACGTCGATGAAAACATTCTGTGTCATGAAATCCCTGAATACGATCTCGATCGGACTGTCCGAACGGAGCTTGTAATAAGCTGTATATGTGATCGTGTCTCCGTCAGCGATCTTCTCATACTCGGGAAGATCAGACTGTGTCTTTCCTGCGTCCTCAGAGTCCTTAGGTGAACCTACGGTGTTCAGCGAAATGCCATCCTGGAAAACATAGCAGCTGCCGGAAGCGACCATGAATGCGTTGTCTTCCTTGCCTGAGGTATTTGTCCATGTGTAGGAAATACCGATAACCTTGTGATCAACGATATTGCTGTCACGGTCAAGATCAGTTCCCTTGAATACGCCTGTAACCTCATTTACCTTGATAGAGAACTTCCCGTTGGGTGAATCACCTTCTGTGAGTCCGCCGGGACCGAATGCCGGATTGGGAACCTTGGTTACCTCAAAATCCTCGTGACGGATGTCAGGCATCTCCCACTTGGGATCAACATCAAAGTACTGAAGATTATTGCTGTCGGAGCCGACACCTACGGTTACAACATTAGTATTGCCCTTGATCACCGTGAACTCAGCCATGCCGCGGAGAGTTGTTCCCTTCTGGAGATAGAGCCAGATATTGTCATTGAAATCCATATTATTGAAAGTGGAATTTGAAGACGGACTGAACTTCTGCTCTTCGCCATCCTGCGTAGCGGTCCAGGAAATTGCATTGACCTTTGTGAATCTGTCGCTCAGAGAAGTAAAGTCATAGTAAACATTAAGAAGATCATAGTCATACTTGTCTCCTGTATCGAAATACTCATAACCTACTACCTGAAGCTCAAAATCACCGTCGAAAACGAACTTTCCGGGTAATGTGAAATGTGAGCCTGCCTCTGTTGTCTCTTCGGCTTCAGTCTCTGCAGCAGCTGTTGTCTCAGCGGCAGTTGTCTCACTTGCTTTGGTTTCCTCAGCTTCTGTTGTGGTCTCCTCTGTCTTGCTGCATGCAGTGAAAGACGCTGCCATCAATGCTGCTGTCATGCCGGCACAGAGAATTCTTGTGATCTTACTTGTTTTCATAAAATCCCCCTCCTTTTTGATGTATCCACATTTTATCGCTGTGAATATACACAAAAAAGCAAGGGGCAGATTGTCAACATTAACCAAATTAGTAAAAACTGCTTTACAAAGATTATAAAAACTAACAATTGTTTTCGGAATAGTTTTGCTCTTAAACACTTTCGGAAAACACCGTCTGAAAACTCAGGCTTTCTTTGCTTTTACCATCGTGAAATAGATTACACCCGCAACCGCATATAAAGCCATTGCAGTAATGATGATAACAGTATAATTGTTGTTTGTATTGGAAAGTATTATCTCGGACAGGTTATTGCCCGTGATGCCCGCAACAGCCCAGGCGGACAGCGAAAGACCGTGTATCTTCGAAATATTCTTCATTCCGAAGCGCGATTCAAGCAAGGCCGGCAAAGTCGAGAATCCTCCGCCGTATCCGAGATTGATCACCATAAGAAGCGCTATGATCACAAAACCGCTGCTGATAACGGCAGAAAGACCGCAGAGCAAAACACAGGAAAGGAATATTATCCCGTATACCGTAGCACGGTCTTTCATCTTATCCGAGACAGTCGAATAGCCGATGCGTCCCAAAGCATTACATACTGCCGTTACCGATGGCACAACACTTACTATCGTTGCCAGGATCGCAAGCCCGGCAAACTTCTCGTTCAGAAGCTGTTTTTCGTATGTGATCAGCATCAGGCCGCAATGGATATTGATGTAAAAGATAAGCCATATGCCGATGAAAGTCTTATCCTTGAACATTGATGTGACTTTGAAGCTGTTATTTACGCTCTTGTCCTCTATCCAGCCATCCGGCTTCTTAAGCAGAAGATGTCCTGCAAACATCATGACAAAATATATCCCGCCGAGGATAAGAAACATAGGCGCGATACCATATTTATTCTGGAGCATTTCCATGACAGGCGTTGCAATGGCTTTAGCAAGGCCGAAGCCCATGATCGATATGCCCGTAGCAAGGCCTTTGTTGTCCTTGAACCACAGCATCAGTGTCTTTACCGGAGTAAGGTAGCCTATACCCAATCCGATACCCATTATGCAGCCGTAAAACAGATAGATCAGTATCAACGCCAGAGGACCGGTGAAGAACCGGATCGTGAGACCCGTACCGAGCATTCCGGTTGTAAAGCATATTGCTGATATGAGAGATGATCTGTGAATATTCATCTCAACGATCTTGCCTGCGAATGCGGCGGACATGCCGAGGAAGAAGATCGCGAAGCTGAAGGCCCAGCCGACAGAGAAGGTACTCATTCCGATTGCATCCGCAATGGATTGTTTGAAAGTACTCCAGCAATAGACTGTACCGATTGAACAGTGTATCAAAAGTGCCGGAATTGCCGCCCTGATCCATTTATTCATAGTTATCACCCCCGGAGACCGTATGAATAAAGTTTATCATTTAATCGGCTAAAGTGAACGGATTTCTATAACCTTATCTATTCTTTCACGCTCTTATAGAAACTCACATGAGAATTCAGTTCTTTGAAGCCGTTCTTCATGTAAAACCGGTAGGACGGCTTATCATTGTCAGTCTGGAGGAATATTCCGGCCAGACCTTTTTGCCTGATATCATTTTCGATCATCTTCATAAAACGCGAGCCGGTCCCCTTTCCCTGAAGATCAGGCGCAACACAGAACTCCTCGATATTGTAGTTGGTGCCCTCCCACCAGTGCCTGATCATGCCGAGCGACATGGCAATAAGCCTGCCGTTACTTATAAGGCCGTAATTAAGCGCATTATAGCCGCCTGAGATCTCTTTAACATATTCATTCAGCTGAACGGGATCGCTCCAGTCGTCATTCCATGGTTCCCCGCGAAAAGCATTCTTATATAGTTCTGCCATCTGTGGCAGAAAAGTCTCATCAAGAAGCACAAATTCTTCCATTGGAACTCACCGTCACTTGTAATCGTCTACGTCGAACTTCCTGTCGCGGAAATAGAAATCCCTGTCAGCCTCTGTGATCTCTCTTACAGGACGGCACGGATTGCCGTATGCGAGCATATTGTCCGGGATATCCTTTGTTACCACGCTGCCGCCTCCGATAACGACATTGTTGCCGATAGTGACACCTGGGCATACGAGAACGTTGCCGCCGATCCAGACATTCTCACCTATCGTAATGTCGATACCGTATTCATAACCTGAATTGCGGGACTCGGGATGAATCGGATGTCCGGCGGTACATATCTGCACGTTGGGTCCGCACATAAAGTGATCGCCGATCTTTACCTTGCCGACATCGAGCACGATGAAGTTATAGTTTGCGAAAAAGTCCGATCCGACCTCTATGTTATAGCCGTAATCGCAGTGGAAAGGAGACTCGATGCAGAGATAACCTTCCTTGGTCTTGCCTAAGATCTCACGTAGCAGACTCTCCCTTTCAGCCTGTTTATCGGGTTCCATGTTATTGTACCGGTAGAGCTTCTTCTTGCATTCCATGCGCTCCTCATTAAGTCCGTCCATCCAGGACTTGTAAGGAAGATTCGAAAGCATTCTCTCTTTGTTATCCATGTTTTATGTCTCCTCGATATATCCGTCTTTCGGAACCAGCCTGAGTTCAAATGTTTCCCTGTATCTTACGTCCTTCTTTACCGGCTGTGTCGTGATATTATCCTTGGTTCTCTCGATCTCCTTTGAAGCAAAGTCACAGAAGAATTCGCAGAAATCATTGTTCATGAGCTGTTCCTCATGCAGGAATTCATTCATCTGCTCAGGCGTGTATGGAAGCACCGTGAAATCAAACTTCGGATTGTATCCGATCCTTCTGATCTCTACGGCATCACCGTCACCGTTAGTGATCTTAACGATCTGGGTATCGGTGTGTGATGAATTCTCGGCAGGTCTCGCGTAAGGATGGTATATCTTTCCGACACCAGCTGAATAAACACCGAGTCTTGCCGCGTTCTTACGGTCAACATAAGACTCACCGGGACCTCTTCCGTACCATGAGCATACGCAGTCATCCCTTACGACCGGGAATCTGATACCGTATCTGACCATATCGTACTTAGGCTTGAAATCAAGCGTTACCCTTATCGTATCAGCCTTGGGAACCTCATAGAAAAGAAGCACTTCACCATGCATGGCAAAAGACTTGTATCTTGAGATCATGGTAAATTCGCCATCCCTGCTGCTGTATTCGGAACCGACATACTTTATGGATTCCTGAATACTCTCGTAATCGCTTTCCTTGGAGAAAACCGTTTTCGCGAGGATAAAGCTTCTGTCCGTTCTGTCAATGTTGGAAGGACAACGGTAGAAGCTCGGAGCAAGAGGACCCTTAAGGAAATTGTAACCTGCTATCTCAAGGCTCTCCAGACTTCCCGGATCTCTGGAGAAACCGATGCGGAGATTGCCTTTACCTACGAATAATCCGTGTGAGACAGCAGAGACAGTATTCTTTGTGATTACATCGACGATCTTTTCCTCCACGGGAACTGAACTGTCATCGAAAGCTGCCGTAAATCCCGCAAGTTCTGAATTGTCGCTGATACGCTCGACACGTCCGCTGTCTTCCTCCGTAAGAAGAGACTGGTCTTCAATGATTCCGGGCACGTCTGAACTGTCGTTCATACCTGAATCAAGTCCCGGTATCCCTGAAGGAGCGGCTCTGCCTGAACCCAGCTGTCTTGCGGCATTCTCCTGCGGTCTTGAACCGTCTCCGAGGCCCGAAGACACTGTGATCTTGCCTACCGGACTTGCTATGTTATCCGTGAGGACATCCTGATAGAAAGCCACCTCATAGCCGGCTTTCGCATAATAGGTGTCTTTATGAAGCTTCAGCGTGATATCAAAAACGAGCTCCTTGGAAAGAGCGTTCATATACATCTCGATAAACTCTGCTTTGCCCTGCGCCCATCCGGGTGTGGTAAAGAATTCTGTTGAGAACGGGAACCTCAGTGTTCTGGAACCGAAAGGCTCGATCTCAGGGATAACGCCTCTTCCCGACATGATAGTTCTTCCGCCGAGAAGGATCTTCCACTCAAGATCAAGCTCCTCTGTATATCCGAACTGATTCGAGTTGCGCATCGTCAGATTCGCGGGATCTCCCGCAGTCGCGAAGATAGCTATCGTCTGGCACTGCTTCTTGATATCAAGATAGATCGGGTGCGGATTACGTTCCGCGTCGACTATTCCCTGTCCGATACATGAATTAGCCTTCTGCTTTCCTCCGACAAGATCCGCATGGTGTATCCACTTATAAAGCGTATCGTCATCCGTAAATCTTGTTCTGCCCGGGATAGTCTCAAAGAGATTTCTTCCGGTCCTGTTAAGAGCAAATATCTTCTTTCTGTCGAGGCAGAGATCTTCCCAGGGACCGAATACCGCGCCGGCTTCGCTTGGCATAGGTCTCATATCGGAGATCTTGCCCTGAGGTCTGGCCTTTTTGCCGTTAGCCTGGACAGTCCTTGTCACCTCGCAGTACCACGGTCTTGTATCGTCTATAAGAAGACATTCATGCTTGACTCTCTGCGCCGTCTCAGGATCGAAATTGTATTTCTGGAATCCCCACATAACAACGGACGGATGGTTCATGCACGCTTCAACATAATCTCTCATATAGAAATCCGCAGCCGTCGCGATTACATACATTCCGTACTGGTCGCAGAGATTAAGGAATTCATCCGAGAGCGGCATGCCGTCAGCGATAACGCCGTTGATGCCGGCACGCTTCATGAGGATGATGTCCTGACGCATACGGTCCTGCGGAACCGCAATACCGCCCTGCGGATCGAACTCATAGTATTTTACGAGCATAAGATTAACGCGGCGGTCATTTACATTGAGCTTATCCTGAACGATCTCTGTCGTTCTGAATCCGAACCGCTTCTTCTTCGTGCAGATTACCTTGCCTTCCGAGTCCATTACCTCGAAAAAGATATCGTACTGTACCGGAGTGCAGTCAGACCACTGTGCGACATCGAGCGCAACAAAATCAGTGCTTGCGCGTGTCTCCTTCATTGCATCGACAACACCTACCACAGGCTCGCTCTGCCCCTTGATGTTCACGAAGGGAAGCTTATACGGATCGTATGTGGCCCTTGCCTCAAGAAGCGATATCCTGACTGAATAAGGGATCATGTAGTTCGTATGGTTTCTCATCGAGAAATCGACCTTGATCATGAAGTCACCGTGAGGAACGCGGGATACAGTCTCGCGGACTGCAAGAGCATCCATTTTCGCTACTTCAGAGATATAAGCGGACGGAACATATTCAAGTTTGATATGAAGATTCGACAGCTCAAGCAATGAATCCATAACGATCATTACAGGTCTGAAGATACCCGCAAAGCCAAAATTCATGGCGTCAAGGATGATATGACCCGAATCATCACGGTCATAACGGTTAACGATGATCGTGATATAGTTAACGCCTGCCTTTACAAGACCTGAGATAAGCAGGCGCTTTCTTGTGTAAAGAGCATGGGAATTGCAGAGGAGCTTGTCATTAATGAACACCTTGAAGCTTCCGCAGATACCTGATGCCTCAAGATAAAGAGCTCTCTCAATATCAGAGGGAGTGAAAACGGCCGTGGTCCTGTATATACCGACTTCATCGTCATCATCGCCGGTTGACTTAAGCACATACTTGTCACTTATTGACTCTTCTTTTCTGGCTGCGTTCTCCTCAAGTCTTATCGGGTAATCATAGATCAGGTTCTGGGGCAGACCGAAGCCTTCTGTCTGCCATGTTGAAGGGCAATTTACAAGAGGCCATTCGGAATCGTCATATGAAGTGTTCATTACACCGAACGGGATCTCGGTCTGTCCGTTGGCAAGATAGAACTTCCATGTCGTAAGAGGCTTGATATAGGGTGTGGCGACATTGCCGAATTCAGGCATCTGACGTTCGTTAAAGATATAATCAAAAGAATCATAAGGCAAAAAGCCGTCATTCGAATATGTAAATTCCAAGACCTGTACCCCCTTGAAAACCTATTGATCGATAATAGTCTAGTCTGATTGTATCATTTTAAAATAAAGACAAAGTTTCAGGAGCGTTACAAAAAAGCAGTAATTCTGTGGTAATACTGTATGAACGGAGCTTCAGGCGCGGGATCAGTATCGGATGCCGCCTACAAGCCATCTGCCGTTGATCTTTACAAAATAGACGTGAGCATCAGTCGGAACCACTTCCGGTTCATCTGAACCCCAGTACATCTCCATCCACTGCTCAACATAGATCTCCATATAGACAACATCATCAGTGAATACGACGCAGTCCTTGATCTCCTCATTATTGATCGAGACGCTGCCGTGACTTGTATAAAGTTCTCTGGAGGAGTTTCTCTTGATATAACTCAATGCCTGGCTTCCGCTCGGGAAATACTTGTCCAAAGCGTAACTGGCCGCGTCCTGCGAGATGAAATTGGCAAAAGTTGAAGTGAAGGAAATGGCAAATTCCTCGAGTTCATCCCTTTCCTCGAAATCCTTGATGAAGTTCACCACATAGGTATCCCTGACAGAGTCGTAAATGCATTCACATGGATTGCCGAGATAATCCACAGCTGTCACGACAGGCCGCTTATAAAGTCCTTTGATCTGATAATTGACAGTTCCGGGAATTTCAGCGTAAGGTTCGACATATTGGGTATGCTCTGACGGGATTAGTTCTGTCGTGGAATTAGTCTCATTAAGTTCGATCCCGTTGACATAGACCTTATACGTCTCAGGTGCGGATATGTCAGCGCTGAACGCGGCGGCAGTATAGAATTCAAGAGATTCCTTCTCCCACGCCTTAAAACCGTAAGGCAGAGTGACAGATCTGTCCTCCTTCAGCTCAAACCTTGCAACAAGAAGTCCGTCATCAGTCTTTACATAATATTCCGGTTCATCTTCCCTTGAACTGTCTGTCTCAACGTATACAAAACTCTTTCCGTTCAGGACCGACGCTACATATTCCGTTACAACGTTTTCATCCTCGAAAACCGTAACCACAGGTTTGGAAGTCATATTTTCGAGAATGTAATCAACATCATGGTCATTAAACCGTTGGGTTATCGCTTCCGCGGTATGGTAAGGAAGAGCAGCCTGATACTGTTCCTCGTATTTGGCGGCAAAATCATCAAATCTGAAAAGGAACCATGCGATAAAACCGGTAACGACAACGAGCCAGCAGATCAGGAAAACAAGAAAGAAGTTCAACCCCTTCTTTTTATCCTTCGGATTCTGCGTATTACCGTTATTGCCTTCCGAGGTGCTCATTTAACCCTCCGGAGCTGTCTCTGCTGCTCCCTGATCCGTGTTCTGAGGCAAAACGATAAATGCCGTGGGCATCTGACGGGATACTCTGATCGAGGAACTCGAGACGAGTTCTTCATCGTAAAGCCACATAGCCGATGACATTCCGCCGTCAAGATTTGCAGCGTTGACCGCGCCGTATTCAAGCATTACATCGATAAGGTCAGCCATTGTCGCGCCCATGGAGGAAGTCTTTCTGCCTTCGATAACAAGAAGAAGGATAGCTCCGTCTTCTCTCTGTCCGATGGCAGTTCTAGGATTCAATCCCCCGCCCGAACCGTTATAGTTGGCAGCCACACCGTTTACGATAAGCGCAGGACCGAATGAGACTGCATCTCTTACACCGATATCAAGCGCATGCTGAGCTGTCATTCTTCCGACAACGAGAACGTTTTCCGTAGTAAGTCCGTATACTTCATACTCGTATCCGAGACCGCCCATCCTGAGTTCACCGTCGGAAATAACAATACCCTCGGGCCATCCGCCTATTCCCATTCCGTTCTTATCTTCATACTGTCCGCCGTTTATACCGGCAACGCCGTCATACTTATCGATCAGTTCCTTAAGCGTAAGGCCCGCGCCGCTGTGGTTGTATTCATCGATAGAAGCGACCATTACCCTCGAAGGATCATATACGACCAGCATCTTGCCGTGATACATCGGACCGCTGATATCATGTACTTCTATACCGTCGCCGTCAGGATCGAGCTCATTTACCAGAACCGGATCAGCCTCTGTGTTCTTACGGTTCTGCTCAGCAGCCATGGCATTTACAAGAGTCGTATCAGTGATCTCGGTAAATGCCTGCGTCTTATTGCTGTTCATGATAGCTTCGATCTCTTCATCGGTAAGGATCATCTGCGCAAGCACACCGCCTGCGGAAGACTCCATAACCGAAGGAACGAACTGGTCTCTTAAATGAGGGGAAGGTCCCTTCATGATGATGACAAGGAATGCGTAAAAACCTGCAAGCGCAATTACCAGAGTCGAAAGCACGACTGCCATAAGTCTTCCGAAGCAGACAAGCGCGATCTTACCGGCTTTCTTTGCGAGTTCCTTATTTTTCTCCTTGCGGAGACACAGCTCTATGCTCTCAAGTTCTTTCTTCTCGATCTGCTTTGCGATCAGGTCTCTTCCTGCTCTTGCAACCGCAGGCTCCGCCTTTTTGACGGGTTTCTGGTCAGGTCTGAAGGACTTGGGCTGTGAGGTCTTTACACCGTTTTTCCCTGCAGGCTTTTTTGCCGGATTCTTTGCAGGATTTTTGACGATTTCGATCCTGTCGTCATTATCTTTCCTGCCGGTCCATGTGCGCGGAGTCTTTACCTCATAATCAGTTGCGGCTGAACGCGGCGGTTCAGCGGCACGTCCGCTTCCGGCAAGGACCTTGGGTCTTGCGGTGATCTCGATCTTGCGCTGTTCTGATAACTCCACCATACGGTCAACAACGGACATGGCCTCTTCCCTGGACATACCCTTAAGACGCGCATAAAGCGCATTCCTCTTATCCGAAGGAAGACCTTCAGCTATTTTCCGGAACTTGGCAAGATTGTCAGACTCCATAAACACCTCAAAACAGCGGCAGTACCGCTATATTTTTAATCAGTTATTTTGGAGTATAGCATAAGGATTTTGTATCAAAGGTCCGTGCAAACGTAATGTCAAGAAACTGTAATATGCTTATATTACAGGGTTTGTAACATTGTTAACCGCATAGCAGGCGCTTACCGCGTAATACCTACGATCTTGGGAACGAATCCGACTACAAAATGGATAAGAATGCTTCCATATACAGACTTGTTCTTCTCGTAGAGATAACCTGTCACAATACAAAGGACAGCAGCTCCGAACATCATCGGAAGGTTATAACCCATATGCAGCACAAAGAAGAACAGTCCCGTCATCCATACCGAGAAATGCTTATTGTACTTCTTGCATGAAGCAGTGATATTATCCTCAACGATTCCCTTAACAAAGAGCTCCTGCAGAACAGCGCTGATAGGATAGAACCAGCGCATATACGTTCCGAGATAGAGTCCGCCGAACCACGGTCTTGCCGCAGCCTCAGGATCCACCTGGTTCTGTACAAACTTTATTGCGATCAGGATGATCATAAGAGCAGCCGTCAAGATGCCGCTTATAAGCATATCCTTCTTAAATCTCTCCATGCCGGGCTTAAAGCACTCGAAATGTATCTTGAAATTGGTGAAAGCAGCGAAAAGAAGCGAAAGTACGATCAGATATCCCTCCATTATCCTGGTAAGGATATACGCATTATCTTCGATCAGAGGAAGACCCGTGACCGACGGAAATATCTTGATAACCACGACCTGACATGCTATTCCCGTCAAGAGAAACAGCAAAGTGGCGAGTGCAGGTGTTAACCTCTTTTTTATCGACATCTTATTTTCCCCTATATGTTAAAAACTCTTTCTTTTGCAAAACAGATCAAGCAAAAGAAAGAGTCTTCTAACGCTTTGGTGCTCAGAGACAGAATCGAACTGCCGACACGGGGATTTTCAGTCCCCTGCTCTACCGACTGAGCTATCTGAGCAAGAGTTAGGC
>CACYRM010000005.1:0-27477 GCA_902776845.1 Oscillospiraceae bacterium | reverse complement strand
CGTACCATTGGTGGAAACTACAGGGCTCGAACCTGTGACCCTCTGCTTGTAAGGCAGATGCTCTCCCAGCTGAGCTAAGCTTCCGTTAGCCACACCTTTATTCAAAGCGCGAATGAATTATAAAACAAATACCGAAGTTATGTCAATATCGAATTTAGAAGTTTTTGAAAAACGTCCGTGAGGTCCGGAAAACACTGTATTTTAAAGGCTTCCGCCCTTCATTAATAGGTGATTACGTTATCCTTTAACTGCTCAAATGCTCTTTTTGCGATCATTCTGGAGTTAGGATCCGGATCTGATATCGCCAGTTTCCTGATATATTCCTCACAGTTCTTGGCATGGATCTCTGTAGCGGAATTGATCGCGGTAGCCCTGACCATCGGAGACGGATCACGAAGGAGCTCGATCAGCCCCATACCGGAATCATACGTGGGGATCATGCCTAAAGCCATGGCAACAGCCATTCTTACGTCATCATTAGGATTATCCAGAAATTTCAGTACGGCAGCCAGTTTTTGTTTAGATCCGAGTTTTAAAATCTTATCTCTTAAAGCGTCTTCACGTGCCATAAGTTATTGTTCCCTGCCTTCTCAATTACTCGGAAATATTATAGGTCATACAGCCAAAACGCGGTTGATCAAATCTTGCTCATTTTCGATACTGTAAAAACTTGGAAATGCCTGTTTTTCTTTGCTTTCACGTCAAAAGCTATCGCACGTTCAGTCAAACGGCTATTTTTGACTCTCTTTATTTTAATGAAATTAAGAAAACGGACTGCTAAAGACTTATCTGCGTGAATAATAAAGATACAGGTATGCTTCGCCTTCCCCTTCAATAGACACGATATATACGATATTCTTGGTCGACTTTTCCTCCAAAGGAACGCCCAGCACCCAGATAAATGAATCTTCACGGGGATCCGGCTTTAAAGTCACTTTATTAAGAACATTGGTCTCATACTCTTTATACTGGGTGTAATCAAACATCTGGCCTGCACCGCCGTATGTCTCAGCTATACGTATGATGTAGTTCTCGGCATTGCCGTCCTTGATCTTTATCTTGGCCTCATATCCGGCGCGCATATAAAGGAATCCGGCCTTATTCATCTTGACGAGCTCAAGGTTATCATCCCCGTTGATCGCGAAATAATTCGTTCTTGCAAGCAGTGCGCTGTTCCTGTCGTAGATAAATCCTCCGATAAGGACTAATACCAGGATGACCGTAACGACCACAAGTATGATATCTGTCTTTTTCTTCATATCAGTTCACTCCATATAGCTTCTTGCCGTTATCATAGGTTATTTGAGCAGCTTCATCAATAGTAACACCCTTTATCTCCGCAAGCTTCGCGCACACATAAGCAACATGGCACGGCTCATTTATGAGACCCCTGTTCGGTTCCGGCGTAAGATAAGGGCTGTCCGTCTCGATAACGATCCTGTCCCATGGCGTAATAAGCGCCACTTCAGGCGTCTTTTTGTTGTTCTTAAAAGTCAGCGGACCGTCAAATCCGATATAGAAACCCATCTTAACGAGCTCCTGTGAGGCTTCAGGAGAGCACGAACAGCAGTGACATACACCGGGAATATCCCTGAGCCTGCCTTCCCTGTAAAAGCGCCTCAGGATATCCAGGCAGTCACCCGTGGCATCCCTTTCATGAAGGATGAACGGAATATCATACTCCTTTGCCAGTTCCAGCTGCCTTTCGAAAACATTCCTTTGGACACTTCTCTCTGAAAGATCGTAGTAGTAATCGAGACCTATCTCGCCCAAAGCCCTGACCCTGTTCTCTTTGCGGGCTTCCAGGCAGCTTATCAGGTATTCCTCGGTATCTGCGGTATATGTTTTCGCTTCATGGGGATGAACGCCGCAGGAAGCGTAGATGGAGATACCTTCAAAGCCGTCGTATTCTGATGCCATCTCCACAGCGAGTCTCGAGGTCTCCTCACTGTCGGCAGGAATAAGCAGGCTTGTAACACCGGAAGCCCTGCATCTTCGCAGGATATCTTCCACGGCGGTGTTACAGTCCGCGTATTTTCTGTCGTAGATATGAGCGTGAGTATCAAAGAACTCGGCGCTTCCGCTGTAATAGACGGGCTCTCTCACGTTTCTTTACGAAATATCAGAACCGGGCAGTACCGAACCGTCAAACTCGACTACACGGTAACCGTCACCGTACTTAACGGAAAGGATCATGCCGTTACTCTCAAGACCCATCATCTTGCGGGGCTCGAGGTTAACGATCATCGCGAGAGTCTTGCCGATGAGGTCTTCAGGCTTATAGTACTTTGCGATTCCGGAGAGGACCTGTCTCTCGCCGAATCCGTCGTCGACCTTGAACTTGAGGAGCTTATCGGACTTCTCGACCTTCTCGCAGGAAAGCACCTTTACTGCGCGGAGATCCAATGCAGCGAAATTATCGAACTTTGTAAGAGGCTTCAAAGGCTCAAGATCCTTGCCCTTCTCTTCTTTTGCAGGGAAAAGCTTATTGAGTTCCTCGACTTCCTTCTCGATATCGATCCTCGGGAACAGAACATCACCCTTGGTAACTGTGACGTCAGCTGCAAGAGCGTGTCTTACGCTTGCGGAATCCCATGTCGTATTCTCTTCTGTAGCACCGATCTGCTCATAGATCTTGGGCGATGTATGAGGCATTACGGGTGCCAGAAGGATCGCAACGCGTCTGATAGCGTCAAGGAGATTATAAAGTACCGCAGCAAGACGAGGCTTGGCGGAATCGTCCTTGGCAAGCTTCCAGGGCTCGTTCTCGTCGATATACTTGTTTGCTCTGGCAATAACGCTGAATACCTTCGCAAGACCTTCAGAGAAGCGCATTGTCTCAAATGTCTCTCCGACGAAAGCCGGAAGAGCATCGAGCTGCTCAAGAAGATCGTTATCGGCATCAGTGAATTCCTTCTCTACGGGAAGTTTGCCATCGAAATACTTGATAGCCATTGCGACTGTCCTGGATACAAGGTTGCCCAAATCGTTGGCAAGATCCGAATTGATCCTCGCGAACATCTGCTCATTGGAATAAGGACAGTCTGAACCAAATACCATCTCTCTTAAAAGGTGATATCTCAAAGCGTCAACGCCGTATCTCTCGCAGAGAACGAAAGGATCGATAACGTTGCCCTTTGACTTGCTCATCTTTCCGCCGTCGCCGAATGTGATCCAGCCGTGGCCGTAGATCTTCTTCGGGAGCGGTTCACCCAATGCCATAAGGAATGCGGGCCAAATGAGCGAATGGAATCTTACGATCTCCTTCGCCATTACGTGCATATCAGCAGGCCAGTATTTCTCATAATCGTCATAGGTGTCGTTCATGAAGCCGAGCAGCGAGATATAGTTCGTGAGAGCGTCCATCCAGACGTATACATAGTGTCCCTCATCGAAAGTTACGGGGATTCCCCACTTAACGCTGGTTCTGGACACACAGAGATCCTGGAGACCGGGCTCTATGAAGTTGTTGATCATCTCGTTGACTCTGGACTTGGGTTCGAGGAAATTCTTCTCGGGATCAAGGAGCAGTTCCTTAAGTCTGGGACCGAACTCAGAGAGCTTGAAGAAATAAGCTTCCTCGGATGCTTCTGTTACTTCTCTTCCGCAGTCGGGGCACTTGCCGTCAACAAGCTGGCTCTCAGTCCAGAAGGATTCGCATGGAGTGCAGTACTTGCCCTTGTACTCGCTCTTATAGATGTATCCGTCCTTGTAGAGCTTTTCGAACATATTCTGAACGGTCTTGATGTGGTAATCGTCAGTGGTTCTTACATATCTGTCATACTGGATGCCCATCGTTGACCAGAGTCTTTTGAAGTTTGCGACGATATCGTCAACATAAGCCTTGGGCGTTACGCCAAGCTCCTGTGCCTTCTTCTCGATCTTCTGACCGTGCTCGTCTGTGCCTGTGGAGAACATTACATCATAGCCCTGCATTCGCTTCATTCTCGCGATAGCATCGCAAGCTAAAGTCGAATAGCAATGTCCGATATGCGGATTGCCCGACGGATAGTAGATCGGTGTCGTGATGTAGAATGTCTTCTTTTCTGCCATGATGTTCCTCCTAACGCGCGTATATTAATGTCTGCGCGTAATTAAATGATTATAGTTATTTGAATGGATGTTTTCAAGCAGATGAAGACCGGCTGTCCGGATAATACCTCCGTATTAAGCGTTCCGTCTCCAGACGCTCCTGAATATCTCGCGCTTTTCTCCCTGATAATCGCCGGTTCCCTCAAAGAGCACGTCAAATCCGCATTTTTTCAGCACACGCACGGAAGCGGCGTTTTCCGCAAGGCAGATCCCGTAAACTTCATTTATGCCGATCCTGCCTGTCATAAAAGGCAGGAATGCCTTAACGGCCTCTGTAGCGTAACCGTTGCCGGTATATTTCTTTGCTATGTGATATCCGATCTCCCAGCTGCCGTCATCAAGAGGCGCCATCTGGACATATCCCAGATTGGTGCTGCCCTCTTTGGCGATCACCGGATATACGAACGGGCCTTCCGTGCCGTCATACTGTCCCATCAGGAATCCGATAGTCTCAGCAGCTTCCTCCTCGGTCTCGAAAACCTCATCCGGAACAAATCTCCTGTTGTCCTCATCCAGGGAATTCTCATGCACAACGCGTGCCATATCCATCGTAAATTCAGTAATTATCAACCGTTCTGTTTCAAGTAACATATGCTTATCTCCTCCTATTTCTCACTAGCAATCTTATATGCTTCTTTCTTGTTCATTCCGGTATATCCGGATACTACTGCTGCAATATCTTTTGAAGACATGCCCTTCTCCTTAAGAAGCGCTATCAGTGCCGTTCCGTCGCCCGCTTCAACCATAGCCTTCTGTTCCAGAGGCTCAAGGCAGATGCAGAATTCGCCCCTCGGCTCGTTGTTTTTATAGTATTCAACGCTTTCATCAACAGTCATCCTGAGCACTTCTTCGTACTTCTTTGTAAGCTCACGGCACAATGCGATCCGGGAATTGCCGAATCCGTACCCGGCCAGCTCATCAAGAAGCTTCTTTAAGCGGTGCGGCGCCTCGTAAAGCACTATTGTCTCACCGATCAGAGTCAATGCTTTCAGCCGTTCTCTTCTCTTTGAACCTTCTGAAGGCAGGAAACCTTCAAAGTGGAAATATCTCGTGTCGAGTCCTGAAATGCTGAGAGCTGCCGTTACGGCAGACGGTCCCGGAATCACGCTAACCTCAATGCCGTTCTCAGCAGCAAGAGATGCAAGATCTGCGCCCGGGTCGCTTATGGCAGGCATTCCCGCGTCAGATACTTCCGCAACGTTAAGACCTGACTTGAGCATATCGATTATGCCGTTTCCGCTGGCAGCCTTGTTGTGCTCATGGTAAGCGATCAGACGCTTGCCGGTAATGCCGAGCTGCGATAACAGAATACCTGTTACTCTTGTGTCTTCACACGCAATGATATCAACACTTTTAAGCACTTCGCACGCTCTGGGCGACATATCATCCAAATTACCGATAGGTGTTCCGACTAGATAAAGCAATCCGAGTGTTCCTCCTCATAGATGTGAATAGCTCTTTTGGTAAGCGAGGAAGAACCTTCCTCATTGATAAAGAGCGGCGGGAGAACCCTGAATTCGGCATTGGGCGCTCCCTTCTTCCCTGCGATCAGTGCCAGAAAAGCATTCTTTGATGCGTTGGCATGAACCGTAAGAAGTCTGACCGGCGTGATCCTGTATTTTTCATAAAGGCTGAAGACTTCAGGCACCCTGTCCGGACTGAAGCACATGACGGCAAATCCGCCGCTCGTCCTCGTTCTGAGAGACTGTACCTGAATAAAATCCTCCAGTGTCCCGTCCTTAGAAAAACGCGCTTTAGCTTCGTGCTCCGGTTTGACCGATGTATCGGTTACAGAACCTTTGCTGCCGTCATAAAACGGAGGGTTCATGAAGACAACATCATAAGCTTTATTCTTTATCTCTGAAGGAAGATCACGGATGTCGCAATTAAATGCTTTAATCCTGTCTTCAAGATGATTGAGCTTTATGTTTTCGAGGAACACCTTATAAGCAAGTTCAACGAGTTCTACACCGTCTATGCGGGCATTATTGCGTCTGGCCGAAGCAAGGAGTGATACTCCGCCTGTTCCGCTTCCCAGTTCGAGCATTTCGCATGGTTTTCCGGCACGGGAAAACGATGCGGCAAACCATGCAAGAAGAACGCTTGCGGTATCAAGCTTATAGCAATCCTTATGCTGTAAGAACAATAACCCGCCGCGCCCGAGTTCTTCAGGCACGATCGTGTCTCCTTCTATGTACACTGCGTTTTTTCCGGTCATGTCACCGTTCCCGTTTCTCTGGATTCCAGTGACATTATACCCTTAATCGGCCATCATTTCAGACCAGTCTTCCCTTGTCAGGAGACTGATGCATTCAGTCCTTTTCTCATTCAGAAGAGGAACGTCGACATTCTCTTTCTTCCCCTGATATTTGAAGCCGGCTTTCTCCTGGGCTCTCATGGATTTGGTATTGCCTTCATAGCAACCGCACCAGACCTTGCTCATACCAAGATCCTCAAAAGCGCGGCGGATGAGTTCGCGCGAAGCCTCAGGCATTATCCCCTGTCCCCAGAAAGGTTTTCCGAGCCAGAATCCGAGCTCGCATTCATCGTCAGCATGCGCAAGTTCAGCACAGCCGTTAAGCTTCAGTTCGATCGTTCCGATGGGTTTCCCGTCGGTCTTAAGACAAATAGCATACACCTCATCTCCGGTAAACACATTCTGAATAACATAAATGCTGTCTTCGATGCTCTCATGAGGCGGCCATCCGGCAGCAGGACCCACTGAAGGGTCTTTCGCATATTCGAAAAGATTGGCAGCATCGCTTACCTTCCAGCGTCTGAGTATCAGTCTTTCTGTCTCAAAGATCCTGTCCATCATCAGTCAGCTTCCCTTTTTGTTATATTATTCAGTGCTTCCTGCATCTTCTTATTCTCTGCTTTCTCTTCAAGACGCATGAGAAAAGAACTGAAGACGGCACAGACCGAGAACGATACAATAAATCCGATCCATGAACCTATATCGTTGAGCGGAAACCATCCGAACACTGCAGCAAAGACCGTAGTCGTTACCATTATAACCGCAAAGAAAAGTATATTGCGGACGATCAGCGGCATATTCTTAATGATCAGATCCGTATGGAATAAGTTGTCATCTATGGTTACTATTACAACCAGGATAAACAGTTCTATCAGCGTCCTTGCGGATAACCCGGTTGAACCTAACGAGAATAGAGTTGATACGCTCCCTGCTTCATTCCCGATAATAAGACTTATCGCAACAAAGATCGCAACAACGACTCCGTAGATAGCAAACAGCTGACTTATATAATTAAAAACCGTCTTTTTATCTTCCATTATCTTAACCCCAGCTTTCTTCTCAGTTCATCCGAATACATACGTGATACGACTATCTGCTCACCGTTCTGCAAAGTAATACGGATCTTGCGGTTGACGTCGGTCTTGAGGCTCTTGATCTTCCTTAAGTTCACGATGCTTTGCTTGCTTATGCGTAAAAAGTCACGTTCAACGAGTTCCTGCTCAAGCTCATAGAGTTTAAGCTCAGACTCGTAATTCTCGGTGTTCGTATAGACAAATGTCTTACGGTCAACAGCTTCGATATAAAGGATCTTATCGGCATCCAGAAGATATGTCTCGTTATCTTTCCGGACCGCGATCTGCATATCGATCATGCGCATAATGGCGACCATTCTCTCGATGTCGCTGTTCAGATGCGGAGCGCGTATGGTGACTTCTGTGTCGTCATATTTTCCGTCTATGTCAAGATTGATCTTCATCATTCAAGTCCTTTTTTCCTGAATGCCGCGAAAAACAGAATTACTGCTAGCGCGGCATTAACGGCAACAGTCACAAAACACTCAGGTTTTATTCCGTCAAATGTCATGTTGTTCAGCAGGAGCCTGATCTGCTGTGTGTAGAAGATCCCTGCTGCCTTTTCTATTTTATCATTGAACATTGCGAGCATGGGCGCAAAAGATAATACGAGCATTACCGGCATGACCATGGACGTCGATACCATCTGGTTCGGAGCGAAGATCCCGACACATGCCCCCGCTGCTATCGAGATAAGGAAACCCACAGCCATGACACCGAGATAGAAAGGAATATCAGAAGCAGGAAGTGATGTTGACATTACGCCTGCGCCTGCCATACATATCATCCATACATAAATCCCCACACCCGAAAGATATTCCCATGGTTTTACATTAGCCATCATGAGTACGCGGAGGGTGTTCTTCTCCTTCTCTTCCGATATGATCGCCGCTGCAGCCGTCAGGGGCGCCATTCCCATATACATGACCGAGAAAAGCTTCGTGAAGAAAAGTTCCGGCATATCGGGAATGCTGATCGCGTGCTCGAATATCAGTGTCAGCATGGGAAACAGCAGGAACTGTATCAGCACAGTCTTATTCTTCAGCGTATCCTTTAACTGCTTTTTTATAATGACCAATGTATTATGCATACTCTGCCTCCTCAGCATTTTCGAGTTTTCTTCCCGTAAGTTCTATAAATACTGTCTCCAGATCAGGCTCGGATGAATGTATTGTCTCGATCCTTCCGTCAGACATAAGCTTCATGATGCTTTCACCAGCTTTCTGATCATGTTCAAGCTCAATATCTTCGCCGGTTGTCAGATGGATCTTAATTCTCTTCCGGTGATTGTATTTCCTGCAGACCTTATCAGGTGCGGCTCTTTCAATTATCTTTCCCTCATTAAGCAGTGCCACTTCATCGCAGAGTTCAGCTGCCTCCTCCATATTGTGAGTGGTCAGGAAGACCGTGCATCCGTTCGCTTTCTGATCAAGTATTAACTTGTGGATATACTTCATTGTCACCGGATCAAGACCACTTGTCGGTTCATCCAGAAAAAGCAGCTTGGGTGAGATCATAAGAACTCTCGCGAGCTGAAGTCTCGCGCGCATCCCTTTCGAAAGCTTCATCGCCGGCTTTTTCGCGCTGCCGGCAAGCCCTACCGCATTAAGCGCCTCAACTGTCTTCGAATAAGGGACTCCGTATATATCGGCAAATATCTTCAGGTTGTCAATGCAAGACATGCGTTCATACATACCGTGGTTATCCATCATGATGCCTATCTGCTTCTTATCTTCACCGGTAAGTTCGGATACATTTTTGCCGAGAACCTTTACTTCACCACTCTCGAAAACAAGCTGCCCCGTAATTATCTTTATGAGCGTGGTCTTGCCTGCTCCCGAGGGACCCAGAAGGCCGAAGATCATGCCGGGGTTGATCTCAAGGTCTATCCCTGAGAGCACTTCTTTGTCAGCGAATCTTTTGCAGAGCTTTACTGCTTTTATCATGGTATTTCTCCTCCAAACTTTGCTGGCAAAAAACTAACAAAGCCTGAAAGACTGTTCAATACCTCATGACATGAGTTGCCGTTTACGTGCAGTGAGTTGCCCGATATGGCCTATTTATACACATGTCTTGTCACGATCATCGTGTCATTAACGGTTATTATTCCGATCAGATTCCTGCCGTAAGAGACTACCGGCGGAACAAAGGCAATGTCTTTTATCCTGAGATTTCCATAATCTGTACAGATATCAGCGCGCATGAGATTGGTGATGCTGAGATCCTTCTTCTTTCTGCCGTAGTTCATGACATCCGCAAAGCGCGCGGTAGTCTTTGTATGATAGTAACCTGCCGCCTCAAGGCTTAATGTGTCGATCAACGCGGGATCGAATCCTCCGATCAGATGAAGGACACTGTAGAGGCACCTTGGGTCGGAGAGCTTTCTCTTCATGAGGGCATTGATCCGCAAAGCATTCTCACATACGCTTTTGTTCGGGTCATATCTGTAATTTATGTGGATGCCGGTTGCGAAGTTCCCCATAGTCCGAACATCGTCAAGCCTGCCGTCGACAGCGTATCCCACATCAGCCTTGCAGGGCATGCCTTTGATCCACTGAGCAGTAAGATAGGATGTCAGCGAGCAGCCTGCCGCCTTAGTCATTGAGAGCAGTTCATCCAGCTGTTCCTTACCGTATTCTTCAATAACTATCTTTGTCTTATGAGTCTTCCAGAAATCACCGAAGGCCCTTTCCATATCACCGAACTCGAACACACGCCTGATCTTAAGCCATTTACGGTTCCATGATCTGACAAAAAGCCTGTAAAGATATGGCAGCCTGCTGTTATCCGGAAGGTCTTCTGTTCTCAGATTTGCGAAAGGCACAAAAGAAGGTTCCTCTCCGGATACAATACGCATAAAGGACTCGATAAAATAGAGAAATGACTTGCCGTCGCCGCCAAGATGGTGCATCAGAAAGACTAATCCTTCAGGCGATAAAAAGCCTCGGATATACTCACCCTCTTCGATCTTAAAACGCACTTTCTCATTTGCGTTTATCAGCTCTTCAAACCCGAGCCCGGACAGGGTAAAACTGCTTGCCGGATCATTACAGTCAACATAATACGCATCGCCGTTATCTTCGATGACCACCCTGGAATTCAGTATCTCATAAGAAGCGACCGCTTTACGGAAAGCCTTTTCGAGCTGTTCGAAAACAATCTCCCCTTCGATCCTCACGCGCATGGCGATCACCATGTTCACGTCGAACAGATTCTCGCGTTCAGTTTCTATCCTGTATCTCATATATACTGCCTGATCGCTCTGACCCACATCTTCATAGCAATCTTATGCGGTGTGACTTTGCTTAGGAAACGCATATAGCGGTAGTAGAACGAACACACGGATACATCCTTCCCCTTTTTACAATCCTTAAGGGCGGACTCGACAACAACAGAGGCCGGAACCATTCCCGGATATTTTATCTCCTTACCATTGTTTGTCTTCGGGAGCATCTTTGTATCGACCCATCCCGGGCATACCGCAGTACAGGTGATACCTTCATTTTCGACATTCAGGCTTCTTGTAAATGACAAGAGATAAGCTTTACTGGCGGAATAAAGAGCGATATACGGATTGGGCTGGAAAGCCGACGCGGACGCGATATTAAGTATATACGACCCTTTGGCCATATAAGGAAGACACGCTCTGCAAATAAGCGTTGCAGCTTTGTCATTAATGTCGAGCATATCGCTTATCTCTTCAAGTGTGAATTCAGATACCGGAGCCATCCTTGCCGTGCCGGCATTGTTTACGAGATACTTGATCTCCGGCTTTTCCGATACGATCTTTGCGCAGAAGGCAAAGATTTCATCCCTGTCAGACAGATCGGCTTTTACGGGAATGATGCTGTCACCGTATCTGTCTCTTAAAGCATTAAGCTTCTCCTCGCTTCTTCCGACTGCCCATACAGAATCGACTTCACCTGCAAGCCTTTTTACGAACTCTTCGCCGATACCGCCTGTCGCGCCTGTTATTATCGCTATCATGTCAGTCCTCCAGAAGGATCCTGGAAAGATCATCAGAAGTGATCATGACCACGTCAGAAGTGTAAAGGCTCTTAACGGCATAGAGATAAACAACGCCCCAATAGAATTCAGACAGTTTTCTGGAGTTGCCTGACACTACACTGCCCTCTTTCTGACCCTGCTTAATGATCTTCTCGGTTGTCCCGTAAAATGACTGATCAGCCTCCCCCTCTAGGAGTCTTTGTGTATAAAGGGCAATACCCGCAGCAAAATTCTCATCCTTCAGGCTCTTTATAAGATAGTCAGACATCTTCTTTATCTTCTGGCCGGCCGGAAGCGGAAGCTCTGCCAGCATAGACAGTTTGTCATTACTTGCGATCTTATCCGATATCGCAAAGATCTCGGCATACAGGTCTTCCTTGGACTTGAAGTAAATGTATATCGTTCCCTGGGCAATACCGATATGCTTTGAAAGATCGCTTATCTTTGTGCCTGCAAAGCCATTTCTGGCAAAGTATAATATTGACTTCCTGATTATCAGGTTTCTTGTCTCTTCCCTGATCTCCTGACAGCGTTCCTGTGACTTTGGCATATTAACCTCTTTTATGAATGAATTTTTATTCATCCGTAAAATACACTCCGGCAGTGCGTTTGTCAACCGGCTGTGACTTTTGTTACAGCATATGTTCGGCAGTGCTATACAATTGCAGTGAAAAATGACCTTTTATGAGCCATTTGTTACGACAGCTGTACGGCATTGCCGAACAAAAACTATACATCTTGCTCTAAGCTTTCCGGAGAAGACACGGTAACCACCCTCACTTCACTCCCTTTAACGATGATTCTTGCTGACATCGAAAAAAAGAGGTGTCTCAACAGTCTTGAGACACCCTTTTTAAATTCTGTATCAGTTTTACTCTGCAGGAGTCTGATCAGCCGGATCACTTGGCTCTGGATCTGTCGGCTCAGGATCCGTAGGTTCCGGATCGGTAGGCTCAGGATCTGTCGGCTCGGGCTCACCTGTAGGTTCAGGATCGGTAGGCTCTGTCTCCTCTTCCTCGTCCTCGTCATCGTCGTCACTATATGTCGGCTGATAATATGTATATCCGGAACCGCTGTCATCATCGTCATCATCGTCTTCATCCTCAGGTACCGGTGTAGGTGTCGGAGTAGGTTTGGGTGTTGATGTCGGCTTGGGTGTGGCTGTGGCACTGGGAGTAGGAGTAGGTGTTGACTTATCCTTGCCTGCGGTCTCCTTGGGCTCGGAACTCTCGGTAATTACCGATCCTTCTGACTCAAAACCGACAATATCATCGCCAAGGATATCAGCCGTAGTTCTGCGGTCAAAATAAGACGCCATAACAAATACTGATATTAATACCAGGACCAAAGGCGCTACTATCATAATGACTTTTTTGTTAAACACAGGCTATTCTCCTTTCTACGCGAATGATTATACCAAACTATTATAAAAATAGAGGAAGAATATTCAATCGCATTTTTAACAAAATCAATAGGGTTATCGGCAGTTTTTGCATTTTATGCATATAAAACCGGATTATCCGGACCTTGGTTCAGGATCACATCTGATGCCTTACAGTCTTATATTCGTCACCGTCTTTGTAGAATGGGCATTCTTTGGACGGATGCTGCGAAAACCTGATAACCTCGTCTTCATCAAGGTTAAGATCGCAGACCGCCTCTCCGGTCTCCTCATCAATATATGCATACTGGCATGTCTCGCAGCTGGCCATATTAACCTCTGTTATTCCCCGTCTTCCCCGCCGGGCAGGAATTCCATGACATCCTCACTTGGCGAATATTCCTTGATATCGTCATTATCAGGATCGAGTGCCGTTTTGGGTATAACGGAGCGGACAACGGCCGTCATCAGCTCATATTCCTCCATCATGGAATCATGTTCAGCATGAATCGTTCCGGAATCGACTGAATTCGCAGCGGCTTCAAGCTTGGCTGCCCTCATTGCCAGAGCGGACGCTCCGATCATTTTGGAGGAACTCTTCAGGGAGTGGACGTAGATCGAATAATCGTGCCAGTTCCCGCTCTCATAGCTTTTCTGCAGGTTGTGCGCCTTTTCGAGCTCTCCGTAAGCGTATTCAGCAAGAAGAGAGCGGTAAAAGGCTTCGTCATCCTGGCAGAACTTAAGACCGGTATTCGGTTCGATCCCTACAGAGCGCAGGGTATCGAAATATTCCTTTTCCGCCCTGACATCGTCATCATAAATCACAGGATCATCCGTAACATATTCGATCTTATCTGCCGGCAGATACTTTGTGATCATCTTCTCAAGGGCGAAGTTGTCTATCGGCTTAGTAAGGTAATCCGTGAATCCTTCGGAAAGATAGCGTTCCTTGGCTCCGATAACGGCATCGGCAGTCAGGCAGATAACAGGCACATCCCTGCTCTCCCCGTCCTCCGTTGCGCGGATCTTTTTGAGAGCCTCCGTTCCCGTCATCTCGGGCATTCTCTGGTCCATAAAGATAAGATCGTATCTTTTCTTGGCCGCAATGGCTACCGCTTCGGCACCCGATGTTGCCGTATCGATCTTCATCTTGTTATTCTTCAGGAGATTGACGGCAACAGTAAGATTGATCCTTGTGTCATCCACGATAAGGATTGAAGCTTCCGGAGCACGGAAAGATTCCCTGTAAGGTCTGTCGCCGGGCATATTCTCTTTAAGCCTGGTCTGGAAATCTCCGATAGGATTTTCCGATACGATCTTCTGCCGGATAGTTACGGTAAAGATCGACCCTTTGCCGTATTCGCTCTCAACATCAATGGTTCCGTCCATCAGATGTATCAGGTGCTGTGAGATCGCAAGTCCCAGACCTGTACCCTCAACAGTACTGTTACGCTCCATCTCAAGCCTCTGGAACTTGTTAAACAGCACTTCCCTGTCTTCCGGTCTTATTCCGATACCCGTATCCCAGACAACGATAGTCAGATTAAGCATGCCGTCGCTTTGTTTCTTGCCGCGGATCTTTAAGCTGACAGAGCCCTTATCGGTATATTTGACGGCATTGTTCAAAAGGTTGGTCATTATCTGGCGCACCCTTACCTCATCACCCGAAAGCTCGTCGGGAATGGAAGGATCCACTTCGACCGTAAACTTCAGGCCTTTGTCCTGAGCCTTAAAAAGGATCATGTTGTTGATATCGTTGATAAGAGAGCTCAGCTGGTAAGGGGCTTCCACAAGATCCATCCTGCCCGCCTCGATCTTGGAAAAGTCCAGTATATCGTTGACGATTGCCAGAAGATTGTGACCTGCCTTTTTAACATCACCGGCATAAACGCTTATATTCTCCAACGCTCCCTGAACCGCCATTGGATCTCTTTCCGACAGTTCCAGAGCCCTGTGGTCCTCTCTTATGATCATCTCATTCATGCCTATAACGGCATTGATCGGAGTTCTGATCTCATGAGACATATTGGCAAGAAAATCACTCTTGGCATTATTTGCGCTCTCCGCGCGAACTTTCTCTTCCAAAAGCTCACCCTGGGCTTTGACATAAGGTCTTACGGTCAGCAAAGCAAGCACCGCGCCGACAGAAAGAGAGACTATAAGGATGAATAGATAACTGATAACCGTGGTCTTCGTCTGTTCAGACAGCTGTCCTTCGAACCAGTCAGACGAGAAGTCGACCGCAACGATTCCGACAACATTTCCGTCGCTGTCGAAAACAGGGCTGTACGCGCTGTAAAACTCACCCCACTGATCCGTATAAGGGACCTCATCAACAGCCGGCGTTCCCCTGCCCGCCTTAGCCAGGGCATCGGTATATTTAACGCTGTCACCATAACCGGCAGGACTTACCTGGTCAAGGTCCATCGTGAAGATAAAGTTTCCGGGCTCGGCTTCCCTGATGCAGTATACATACTCAAGCTCAACATTATCCCTGAAGACAGCCAGCGTATCGTAGATCTTGTTATATGCAACGCTTCCGACCTGGTCTTCTGTCAGGTTCTTCATGACCTCTCCGCTGACCGATCCCGCAGCGCAATTGGCAATGTCAAGCATACGCTGCTGTATCGATCTTCGTATGGCTACTTTGCTTCTGTAAATGGATACCGAACAGAAAAGAATGCTGGATACAAGCAGAATGAACTCTACCATCAAAATGATCTTGGTGGAAAGACTGCTCCTGGATGACACGAATCATACCCTCCCTGTCCGTGCATTCTTTTTATCTTAAATATAGTAGCTTAAAGAATTATTCTTATCAATGCCGCAAAACGGACTGTATTCCTTTTTATGGAGGCAGTTTTCGAACACCGGTCATCGAAAAAACTTCAAACAGCAATAAAAAGGGCCGCCTCACGCTTTGTGAGACAGCCCAGATAATCTGCTAACTGATCTTGTCTATCAGCCTTCAGCGATTGCGCCTGTAGGGCAGGAAGCTTCGCAAGCACCGCAGGATACACAAACATCAGCGTCGATGTTGTACTGTGTATCACCCTGGGAAATAGCTCCGACAGGGCAGCCGTCTGCGCATGTTCCGCAAGAAACGCAAGCATCAGAGATTACATATGCCATAATTAATTATCCTCCTATTCAGATAGTTATCTGATTATTCCACAAAAATCAAAAGACAACAAGAGAAAATGCGTGCAGGCACAAAAAACACTCCATATTTGCCTTTATTTGTGCTCTGTAAGCGACATCGGTCGGAAACTTATCCTTCCTCCTCACCTGAATCGCCGTAAGATCCGTTCATGTCAGGATAATCCTTAAAACCTGAACCGCCGGAAGCGTTACGCTTTGACATATCGCGGTTAAGATCTTCAAGTTCCGCCCAGTTGAATTTATTGATCTCCGTATCATTCTCAGAGACAAACTTCACGCTCAGGGTCTCTTCAATGTAGTTAACATCGGTAACTACCCCCATTCCTACAGGAGTCCTGACGCGCGCACCGGGTTCCGGAAGCCTTCTGTGCGCATCATCATAGGCTTCTTTCTCGAACTGCAGACAGCACATAAGTCTTCCGCAGGCACCGTTAAGTTTGCCGGGATTAAGGGATAAGCCCTGTGATCTTGCAAGCTTAAGGTTAACGGGAGCGAATTTATTGAGGAAACTGCAGCAGCAGAGTTCCCTGCCGCACATTCCGATACCGCCCACAAGCTTTGCCTGATCTCTTGAACCGATCTGCCTCAACTCTATCCTTGTACGGAAAGCATAAGCAAGATCCTTAACAAGCTCCCTGAAATCGACCCTTCCGTCCGCGGTAAAGTAAAATGTCAGTTTCCTTAAGTCGAAAGAGTACTCACAATCGACGAGATTCATTTCTATATTGCGTGCGGCAATAAGTTCCTTGCACTTGAAGAAGGCGTCCTTCTCTTTCGCGCAGATATCATAGTACTTCTCGAGTTCCTTATCTGATGCAAGACGCTTTATTGAAGGAATATCCTCTTTGGAATCCTCTACATACGCTTCCTGCGCCACAAAAGCTATCTCCTCGCAGGCTTCGGTATCGATGATGACGGCATCGCCCAAAGACAGCGAAAAGCCTTCACACCGGTATCTTAATGTAACACCAGCATCTCTGGTCCTTAAGTTAACGATCTTCATTTTTTGAGTACCTCATGAATCCGGAGAAGCATGGCAGAGGCCGCGGAATCAAAATTGGAATTGACTTCCAGGGCCCTCAGAAAAGTATTTACAGCCTCAGTGCATCTTCCGAGTTTAATTGTATCTATATGCTTATTCGAGGCAACGAACTTTTCTATTGCCTCACGCTCATTCTCATTATTTATCTTGCGGCAGTCAGGATAATTGATAAGTCTTCCCGCATCATCAAGAAATAAAAGGATCGAAGAAGCGATTATCTTCGCGTCATCCTTGAAACCCGACAGGACTTCCGTGAAGTCCTCGAGCACATCAATATATGAACTGGCCGGCATGGCGGTCATGATACTGTTGATCTCATGTCTGATGCTTATGCCGGAGTCTTCCCTTGCCAGACTTATTGCCTTTCCGGGGATCTTTCCGCTGTTATAAACAGCTGTTTTGATCTTACCGTCTTCGAGACCGGGACAATTTGCCCTTACGATCTCTTCTAATTCCTCATCACTGTAAGGGTCGAGCCTGATCTCCGTAACTCTTGACATAACAGTATCAAGAACGGCATCGGTATTTGAACTTGTCAGGATGAAAACGACATCCTTCAGAGGTTCCTCCAATGATTTGAGGAGAGCATTCTGGCTCTCAACACCTAAGTAATCAAAATCTATGATAAATGTCTTCGTCCTCGCAAACTGCGGCTTCAGGTAAGATTCGGCAACGACTCTGTCCTTTATGAAATCCACCTTTACCATCTTTGTATCGGAAGGCTCATAAACCCTTGTGACATCGGGAGTTGTGCAGTTGTCAAAATACCTGCAGTTGGAACAGACTCCGCAGGCACCGTCAGGACCTGCATCAGAACACATCAGAGCCTTGGCAAACTCTTCCGCAAGAAGCCTTTTGCCTGTGCCTTCGGGACCTGTGAGCATATATGTCCCGCTGCCGCGTCTTTGAGCCTCGGCAGCCAGTCTGATCTTTATCTGTTTCTGTCCGGTTATCGAAGAAAATGCCATCAGATCTTTCCTGCCAGTTCCCCTTTTACAACTTCAAAGATCTCTTCTATGCCCTTCGATGCATCTATCGTGATGATGCGTCCGTCAGACTCTTTTACAAGCTCTAAATAACCTTTCCTTACGTCTTCCTGGAATCTGAGTCCGGCAAGTTCTATCCTGTCTGAAGCTTCGCCTCTCTTGCCGCGTCTGGCTGCTGCCTCCTCAACACTGATATCAAAAAAGAAGGTTATATCAGGCTTAAGGCCTCCCGTTGCCGCCATATTAAGACCTGCAACGAAGTCCATGCCCATGCCTCTTGCCGATCCCTGATACGCGGAGGAGGAATCGAAAAATCTGTCACAGAGCACGATCTTTCCCTCTTCCAGCGCAGGCTTGATGATCTCTTCTGTTATCTGAGCTCTCGCAGCCTCGAAAAGGAGCAGCTCGGTCCTTGCATTCATTCCTGTATTCTTCTTATCAAGAAGTATCTCTCTTATGCGTTCCCCGATTACGGTGCCGCCGGGTTCCCTTACAAATATAAAATCTTTGCCGTTATCCCTGAGATGGTCCTTAAGCAGTTCACACTGGGTACTCTTTCCGCACCCGTCAATTCCTTCAAATGTTATAAAAATACCGTTCATGATCAGTTCAGATTAATATTCTTGAGAGAAGCGATCTCAAGATATATCTCCTTTGTTATTCTTGCGTTATCGCTTCTGATATCATCGATGGTCTCGACTTTCTTTACATTCTTTGCGACTTCATCGCCAATCTCTCTCTGGCGCTTATTCCTGGGCTTGGGATTCTGGGAATCGAATCTCTTCTTCTCTCCTCCCTGATTCTGCTCATACTTGGACTTATTCTTATTGCGGTTATTATTCTGTCTGTCAGGATTACGGTTCTGACCCTGACCCTGTACCTGTGCCTGGACCTGGGGCTTGCCCTCAGCCGGAACATCTCCGTTATCGCGCTTCTTGTTATCATTACCGCCCTGTCTCGGACCGTTATTCCTTCTTCTGTGATTCTGATTGCGCGGTCTGGGTCTGCTCCCGTCCTGCTTTGAGGGATCGAATCTCTGGCGCTTTTCCCTGCTCTGATCGTTATTGCGGTTCTCCGGCTGTTTGACTGCCGCGCCCGGATTATTCTCTGACATAATTTCCTCCATCTCTTCTTATGTGACGCTAATTATAAACTTTGACTCCTGATAACTCAATTATCAGCGCTTCCGATATAGGGACACTTCTTTGTCGTCAGGGTGTTCCGGTCCCACATTCTTAATCTCCCTTAACGGAACCGTGACAAAAGACCTCAGATGCCACCTTGGATGAGGCACCGTCAGTTCCGGCTTCATAATCACCCTGTCGCCGTAGAAGATGATATCTATATCAATCGTCCTGGGTCCCCAGTGAATGTCTCTTGTCCTCAAAAGATCATTCTCGATAACGTGAATCCTGTCGAGCAGTTCGAACGGCCCGATATCCGTGTAAAAACCCACACAGGTATTAAGGAAATACGGCTGCTCCTCAAGCCCCACCGGCTCGGTCTCATAGATCGAAGAACATCTGTATCCTTCAACCCCCGGAAGTGCTTTCAGGGCTTCCTCGGCCGCACTGATGTTGGCTTCACGGTCTCCCAGATTGCTTCCCAGGGAAAGAATCACAAACTCTTTCCTTCTTCTTTCTATAGTGACTTCCATTGTCTCAAAAATCCCCTTTACGGGAGCTTCGGGCTTGGATACGGTAACAATGACCTTTTCGATCCTTTCATCTGATCCGAGCACCGCGTCAGATATCTTCTGTGCAAGGCTCTCGATAAGGTTGCCTTTATCACCGTTGACTACGGCTTTTGCAATATTATAGATCTTCGAATAATCGACAGTATCGGCGAGATCATCAGAATAACAGCCCTTTATCCTGTCAAGGAAAAGGTCAAGGGAGACTATGAACTTCTGACCGTCATTCTTTTCAAAATCAAAACAGCCCGTATGTCCCTCAAATTCCATTTTTACGATTGAGATCTTATCCATTTGAGCAATACCTCTTTATCAGAAGTTCGAAAAACAATAGAACGTGCTGTCAAAATTGTCCAAAGCCATTCTCGAAGCGGCAACATTATGGACTCTTACCATAGACGCGCCCACCGAAGCAGCGGTAAATGACAGCCCGGAAGTCGCATAATCAAGCTGCATCTCCGTAGCCTGGTCTCCGCCTGCAAAAAGTCTTGTAAAACGCTTTCTGGAAGCAGCATAAAGAACCGGGTGTTTACCCTGGAATCCCAATGACAGCAATGAACATGTGAGTTCGGCATCCTGCGCCCTTGTCGTGCCGAAGCCTATTCCGGGATCGGTCATGATCATGTCATCCGCAATACCGGCTTTCCGGGCAATCTCAATGCTTTCGGTAAGCTCTCTTACAGCACGTCTGCTGATTGGTTCAAACGCCGGGAAATCATCCCCGTTCGTCCTGCAGTTGAACATCAGAACGCACCCGGCGCCGCTGTCAGCAACGGTCTTAGCCATCTCAGGATCACCCTTAAAACCCGTGATATCGTTGATGATGTCGCAGCCGGCAGTTATAGCCTGTCTTGCGACTTCGCTTTTAAAAGTGTCTACGGAAAGCGGTATATCAAATCTGTTCCTGATAGCTTCAAGAGAGGGCATTATCCTTTCCAGTTCCTCTTCAGCACTTACGGGAACTGAATTGGGTCCTGTGGCTTCACCCCCGATATCGATGCAGTCAGCGCCTTCCCTGATCATTACAGCACATCTGTCAACGGCAGCATCCTTGTCATTATATCTTCCGCCGTCAGAAAAAGAATCAGGCGTAAGATTAAGGATACCCATGATAAGTGTCTTCTTGCCCATTTCCAGGGATCTCAGGCCGCACCTGTATATCCCGCTGAACCTTCCGTCAGTAGCATTCATTTTCCTATCCCCTTTGTTTATCAGATTCCGGCACGCTGTCTGTTGATAAGTGCCAGAGCTTCGTTTCTTGTCCTGAGATCGGATCTGCAGCCTCCGCGCATAGCGGATGTTACTGTCTTGGAGCCCGGTTTTCTGATTCCCCTCATAGTCATGCAGAGGTGCTCTGCCTCAAGAACGACGCATACCGATCTTGCATCGACGGCTTTCTCTATAGCATCCGCTATCTCGGATGTCAGCTTCTCCTGAAGCTGGGGTTTCCTCGAGAGCGTGTCAACGATCCTTGCGACCTTTGAAAGCCCGAAGATCTTACCGTCTCTCGGAATATATACGACATGTGCCTTTCCGTGGAACGGCAGAAGGTGATGTTCGCACATCGAATAGAAAGGAATATCACCGATCAGGATCATCTCATCGTTGCCCTCTCCGTGGAAGACCTTGATGTCCTTGCTGATATCCCTGTGAAGTCCAGCAAAGACTTCCGCATACATCCTTGCAACTCTCTGCGGTGTCTCCTGAAGGCCTTCCCTGTCAGGATCCTCCCCTATTGCTTCAAGGATCTCCCTCACGGCATGCTCGACTCTCGGGAGATCCATGTTTTTGCGGCTCTCCTCGGGTATCGAACTGTCATTCGCGTAATCGTACATCTAATCTCTCCTTTATCCTCACAAATACTTTTTCCTGTATTCCATGGGCGTCATGCCCATCTGTTTTCTGAAAGCGACATTAAACCTCTGCGGTGAGGAAAAACCTGACTGCAGTGATATCGCGGATACCTTGATCTCATTGTTCTGAAGGAGCTTGCAGGCCTTTTCGATCCTCTTCTTCATCAGGTAATTCATCGGGCTTATTCCGGTATCATCCTTGAAAGCGCGGGTAAAATATCCCTGGCTCAGATATACATAAGCTGCAGCTTCGGATACCGTTATTCCCTGATCAAAATTCTCATCCATAAACTGCTTGGCGATCGCGACAAGTTCCTTGGCCTTGCCATTCTTGACGCTGAGGCTCTCCTCCCATTCGCTTCTTAACGCGCGGGCAAGGGTTATCATGAGCTCAACGGTAAGCGTATGGACCATAAGGTCTTTAGCGTAACGGTACTCCGAATGCTCGATTACTATACGCTCGGAGATCTCATTGATCTCCTTTTTCTCGCTGCCCTTTATCACGAAAAACGGAAGTCTCGTCATCTCGTTATCTTCGGCAATACCGAGATCCGCGAACTTAAGAAAGCTCTCCAGTGTTATTTTCGCAAGCGAGCCCGGAATGGAAACACTGGGACCTGCGCTGTTATTCTTAGCCTCTTTATTCTTTACCGCATTACCGGTTTCTTTGGTGAGCTTAAGGTCAGACGTGTCATGGACAAAGCCGAAATAGAGATTGAGCATATCGGCTTTCTCGCTCTTGATGATAAGCTTGTGCCTTACAAGAGGCCTGATGACAACAACCGAGCCCTTGGTAAGCTGTATAGTCTCCCCGCCTATGACAGCTTCTATCTTACCTTCACGAAGGCACAGCAGTTCATGCGAATTGTGCATACTCTCATCAGGGAGAGAATCCTTCGTATCATAAGAGTGTTCCAGTCCCTCTATCACAATCGGGACTGAGCCCTCGGACAGGAAAACGTCATCTTCAATTGCAGAAAGAAGCTTGTTGCTCATAAGTTCCAACCCTCATTTCAGATAAAATTGATCGAGTCGATATAGATCTCGCCGTTACGGTCTTTGTCTTCGATATATATCCTCAGCTTGTTAAGTCTGATAGGTCCGTCCTCGTTGTAATCAAGGGTGACAGTCTGCCATGTAAGCTGCTGCCTGATCTCGGCCTCACCGAAGTCTTCAACGATGATCTTCTTTTTCTTCTGGTCAGGATTAAATACCGACAGCTGGATCCTTGATCTTCCGTATATCTCGATAGGAGCGAAAAGCGAAGCATACTCAAGGCAAGGCTCAAATCCGTAGAGTGACTTATCCGTCTCATAACGGATCCTCAGGGAAGCCGCTCCGGTCAGCTTGTGGATATTGTCCTGCGAAATGATGCCCTTACCCTTGATAGTTCTGTAGATATCCAGAGTCTCGAACTCCGAATCGGGGGTTCTCTTTCCGACAAACTCCAGACAGTCGCAGCGTGTGAAGCTCAGATCCGGCGCGAAATAAGCAGGATCCCTGTCGAACCTGAAAGGAAGGATCGGAAGATCTTCACCGTTCTTCAATGTAGCGTCATGAGGGAACGGCGTGAATCCGTATGTTATCGACTGCGGATCCTCGATATCGTCTCTCCATACCATTACACACATTCCGTAAAGACTCTTAGCATGGGCAGGATAGAAAATCCTGTCAGGTCCCGCGATCGCAAATCCCGTAATATCGCCAGCCGTATCCGGAACACTGATTCCGGAACTAAGATTGCTGAATTTGATGATCCTCTTGTTGCCCGCGATCTCGATGTCATTGGGCTCCGGTGAGGACTTGCTCATCTTCGGCGAGAAATGGGTGCCCAGAGCGATGGTTGCCAGTCTCATTCCGAGGATAAAGCTGATCGTCTTATCCGGAAGAAGCATGTCATGCATGCTTACGATACCGGAAGGCATGCTGAGCATCTTTGTAAACGCCGTGAAATTCTCGTTGAATTCAAGAACGCTGTAAGGATTATCGAAGTCAACATCATCAGGATGCATCGTAACGAAAAGAATAGACGGCATTACCGTATCGTCAAATACCTCCCTTGGCTCAAAGACCTCTGCCAGAGTCGTAAGAAGTCCCATGAGGAAAAGGTCGTATCTGTCGAATAAGAGTTCACCCTTATCAGGCGAGAAGATAAAGCCTCTTACAGCAAGATTCCTCAAAGGAACAAGCTTCGTCCTGTAAAGGATAGACATCCTGTACTTAAGCTGGATGTACTTCTTCTCGTCTTCTTCACTGAGCTTGCCGGGATTATCCTTCTTATCGGGGATCATATTGAAATCAAGCTGGCTTGCGCTCGAGAACGTGATGTTCTCCTTATGTCCCTTTGCAGTATTGAGGGAACTGTCTCCGGTCGTCGGGAAATCGATATCAAGAGGCTTAATGTCGTCAGGATCCCTGCCCTCAAGCATCTTGAGCTCGTCCTGCATGGAGATGTCGATATCTCCGATCTCTTTGGTCTTCTGGAATTCCTCCTTGAGCTCAACGACCTTCTTTTTACGCTCGTCGATCCATAAAAGCTTCTCGTAGCTTTCTTTATCAAGGTACAGACCCATGGATTCCACAACATCCCTGAGAGCCTCCACCCTGTCCATTGCAAAAGGAGCGATCCAGTTAAGGATCGTCGAATCCTTATATGAGAGATCCACTACACCGACCGGATAGGATATCTGGTCGCTCAGACGGTATGCAAAAGCAAAAGCCGAAGAAGATACTTCCGCAAGCTTTGCCGTATCCGTAACCTTAATCCACTCGGCATTCTTAAAATGAGTCTTATCTTCAGACGGATATGCTGTCTCGCCTTCTTCAAGACCGGATCTGACCGGAGAGAAGAATCTCAGATAATTCATTACCTTGCGCTTCAAAGGAGCTTTTGTCGCATTAGCTTCCTTCATGGGGATCGACAGAAAATCAGATCCCAGGAAAATCCAAACGTCACCGCATCTGATATCGGTCAGAACCGTCTGGTCCGTAAGGCACTTGAAGGTAAACGTATATGCGTCTCCCGAAGCCTTGTAAGGCGGTATAGTAAAACTGAACTTTCCCTTCGAGGACGTCGTTGTCTCACGGCTAAGGATGATACCGTAATCGGTATCGAGTTTACTGACCTTCCTGCCGTCAGTAGGATCCTTGACGATCTCGAGAGTAACCGTGGCAGAAGGTGCCGCAACACCTTCGATCTTAAGTTCAACTCCCTGCTGGAAAACACACTTGCTAGTGAGCCAGCTGGGTAAAATAATCGGATTGATCTGCATCTTCCTAACCTCGTACAAGCGAAAAAGTCTTCATCCGAGTATTATACAATAAAATTTATAAAATATATAAAATGTGAAATCTGACAGTGAGCAGCAGGTTTTCCGTTTATTCAGATTCGACTTCAGCGATAAGCACCTCAATGCCCTTGGCGCGGCACATCTCAACGATCTCGGGCGAAGCTCCGGAATCCGTTACAAGATAATCTATCCTGTCGGCAGGAATGAACGATGAAGCTGAATCGGCGCCGAGTTTGGTGGAATCGATCAGCGCGACGATCTTTTTCGCGCGGTCGGCGCAAAGCCTCTTAAGCTCAAGCTCGAAAAAATTATCACCTGAAAGTCCGGCATCGGCAGAGAAGCCGTTTCCGGAAACGAAATAAAACTCAGCTGAAAGCCTGCCTATCATTTCTTTGGATGAAAGCCCCTCGATAGCACCCGAATGCGGTCTTAACATGCCTCCGAGAATGATTATGGACTTGAAGTTGCTGTTCCTCTGGAGTTCCATGGCCGTATGGATACCGTTTGTGATAACGGTAACATCCTTGACCTTCTTGAGATAAGGTATCATGTGAAAGGTCGTTGAGCTTGCATCCATGAAAATCGAATTGCCTCTGCCGACCAGTGTTGCAGCCTTGGCGCCTATGGCATTCTTGAGGTCAACGTGGGTAACGGCTCTGACCATATAGTTCTCGCCGCTGTAAGATGACATCTTGTGCGGAAGCTTGATCCCGCCGTGAAATCTGACGATTGCGCCGTCACGCTCAAGCGCCCTGATATCGGTCCTTATGGTAGCGCCGGTTACGCCGAGCCTCGTGGAAAGGACGGTCGTATTGATCTCGCCCTCTTCTTCAAGTATATCCAGGATCTGTTTTCGTCTGTCAGGAATTATCATTCCAAAATATTATCAAGTGAAAATCAGATAGTCAATTGCCTTTCATTTGTCAATACAACTGAAAGTGCTGATAATCTTTCGGACTTGACCAGTTGCCGCCCCATGACCAGCCGTAATCGTCAAAGAGCTCATATGCCCTGTCATATATTGTTATCATATGATCACCCGTATATCTGTCATAGACGTATGCCGAAGCATTATCATGTGAATAATGAGCATCGCCGTCTGAATCATATGTTACATAGGGATTCTGCTGGGGATTGATATCTATAGCCCTTCCGAGAGCGTGCTTGGAGAGATTACCCGAGCCCGTCGCCGTACGGTAACAGAAACAGGAAGTGTTATTGGCATCGATCGAATACCAGTCCGAGTCATCAGGATCACCCGCCCAGAAATCATCGATAAGATACATCGAATAGATCTCGTAACCCTCAGCGCAGAGGATCTCGAAGATCTCAAGGACATCGGACGCGACATCCTCATTCACTATCATTTCGCCGACCTGGTATTCGCCGTCAAAATTTACATGCAGCATCTTCAGATATCTGAGGTCATCCAGGTCAATATTATCATTGTCGACATAAGACTGTCCGTAGATCCTGTCATAAACGCTGTCGCCCTCTTCTATTGTCTGGGAAGTGAAATACTGCGAAAGGTTATCACGGTCGATCTTATCACTGTCAATTACAGTACCCGCGCTGTAGCCCTTGATGCTCTTAAGCTTTTCGGGTACGGGGGAAGGTGTCGGAGTCGGCTCCTCGGTAGGTGTCGGCGTCATTGTCGGAGCGGGAGTATTAGTTACAGTCGGGACAAGTGAAGTCTCAGTCGCGGGGGTCGTAGCCGTTATTAACGGATCAGCAGTACTTTCAACTGAAACCGCAGTTATCTCGGTCACTCCCGCCGACAGCAGCAAAGAGTCGCTGCCGCTGCCTGTATACTTGATAACAAAAATGATCGTACCGCCGATAACAATGCACATACCGGCAATAAGAAGTGCGGTAATAAAATTCTCTTTGCGCTTTCTTTTGTCAGACACCAAAAGGCTCCTTAATGAAAAACAACTTTCAACTTACCCGTCAATAATAACACAGTTTGCGCATTTACCATGTCTTTAGTCACGAATATGCTATTTAGTAGCCGATAAGCGCCTGTGGTGAAATTGGCAGACACGCCAGATTTAGGTTCTGGTGCCGCGAGGTGTGCAGGTTCAAGTCCTGTCAGGCGCACCATAAACAAATTATTTATGTCAGGAATCATCATCCGGAGGTTACAGTATGAAAAAGGTCACCGCTTCGTTAATCCTGGCAGCTCTCATTTTAAGCCTGTGCGCGTGTGACGATCTTGACGAGATCCTTGATGACGAAGAGGAAGAGTCATACAGCAGCGAGGATGGAGCCGGCAGCAGCAACAATGATCAGTATGATCTGTATGGCGGTGATGACTCCGGCGCTGATATTTCCTATGAAGACGGATATGACAATTACGATTATGTCGAGCATTCCGATGAAAACTACGGATATGATTACAGTCTCGGAAGCGCAAAGGAATTAGACGGAAAGATCGCTGTCGTTTCTATTTTTGTTAACGACAATACCACTTCCTGGAATTTCGATGATGATAATGACAGGAATATCTATAACTTTGTTTACCATAATCTGTCCATAGCTACGGATTATCTCGAAGAAGCCAGCAACGGATACGGCCATCACCCGGAGTTCATCTACGACTGGTTTCAATATCCTGAACTTTTCCGCATGTCCACGCTT
>CACYRM010000004.1:3813-50160 GCA_902776845.1 Oscillospiraceae bacterium | reverse complement strand
ATCGTTAAGGATATCAAGGAAGTTAAGAGAGGCAGGATCAGCGAGTATGCTGACAGAGTACCTTCTGCTAAGTACACAGCTGATGAGAACGGCTCAAAGGGCATCTGGACGATCCCCTGCGACATCGCTCTTCCTTGCGCTACACAGAACGAGCTTAACCTTGACTCAGCTAAGACACTCGTTGCTAACGGCGTAAAGGTAGTAGGTGAGGGCGCTAACATGCCTACAACACTTGATGCTACAAAGTATCTCCAGGACAACAACGTATTCTTCACACCCGGTAAGGCTTCCAATGCCGGCGGTGTTGCTACATCAGGTCTTGAAATGTGCCAGAACAGCGCACGTCTTTCCTGGACATTCGAGGAAGTTGACGCAAAACTTAAGGGCATCATGGAGAATATCTTCCATACTGTTGATGCTACTGCAAAGGAAGTCGGCTGCGAGAACAACTACGTTGTAGGCGCTAACATTGCAGGTCTCCTCAAGGTTTCCGACGCAATGATCGCTCAGGGCTGCATCTGATCAGTAATTAAGTAAACGGTTAAAGTTTCCGGAACGGGGCCGTCTCACGATTTGTGGGGCGGCCTTGTATATTGCAAACAGGCTTTATGCGTATTTACCAAAACTCTCCACATTGCCACAGTTTTCTTTTAATGTTTGTAATTAGTAAAATCCTGAACCGATGATATAATTTATTGTCTTTTCGATAATAATAGTCATCTTATATGGAGATAAATTATATATGAGCAAATCCGACCGTGGCTCTGAGGGGACAAAGCCCCGTAAGAAGTCAAAGGCCTTAAGATATTTTGTCAGGTTCCTCGCAGCAGTTCTGGGACTTGCCGTCGGTTTTTCCTTATATTGGATTTATATATTCGGCGGAACATTTGTGGCTGTTCCTGTTGTAAAACAGGAGGATTATTCGACGATGGAGCTCGTTGACAGCGGAAGTACGACCGGCGGTGATGTTACTTCATCCTGGTATGACGGCGGCCACACAAGGCTTTTCTATGATCCGTCCCATCCTATCATCGAGGTTAAGCAAAAGGATCCTGATATCGAGAATATCCTTGTTTTCGGTATCGATTCAAGAGGAGTCGATGATTACGAGTGCCGTACAGATTCGATAATGGTCTTATCTATAAATAAACGCGAGAAGTCTCTTAAGCTTATTTCGCTTATGAGAGATACAGGCGTATATCTCGGTGATACGGAGGAAACGCTCGGTTCAAATCTGAACAAGCTTAATTCGGCTTACCATTTCGGCGGTGTCGGAATGATGATCAATACCATCAACGTTACTTTCGGACTGGATATACAGAGATTTGTCATGTTCGACTTCGGAAGCGCCGCAAGCATAATCGACCTTTGCGGAGGCGTTGAGATCGATGTCAAGCCGGAAGAGATATCGTATGCCAATCATTATATCGATCATCTGCAGAGCCTTGACGGAAATACATCCCCGCATCTTACTATGAGCGGATTGCAGACTCTTGACGGTCACCAGGCTGTTGCGTGGACCAGGATCAGATATCTTGATTCGGATTTTGTTAGAGCTTCGAGACAGAGAACCGTTGCCACCGCACTGATGAAGAAGGTCAAAGCGATGAGTTATGCCACAAAACTTCAATTGCTCAGTGATTCTGCAGGAGTTTTCGAGACAAATATGAAGAGTGTTGATATAATGCGTGTGGCGTTGGATTGTTTTGAGTGCCTGGATAATCTCGAGGAAAAGAGAATTCCGGAAGACGGACTCTACGAAGTTCAGAACGATCCCTGGATGATGAGAATAGATTTTGCCGCACAGAAGCAAAGTCTTAACGAATATATTTGGAGTTAATAGATAAAATGAGCAAGACGGTATCTACATGTATTGCGGAGACTAATCTGGTCCAGGGCGAACCTCAGGAGAATGTATTTTTCCTGACACTTTCCCGTAAGATCGAGGATTTCCCGAATGAATTCCTCAGGACTGCAAAATCAACATCACCAATACAGATATGCGCTATTTTCTCAACCATCGGTCCGGACAATCTTGCAGCTGCCCTGAATCTTGAACTTAATGCCGAACTCGAAAAGATAGCTGCCCAGTGCTCCAATCAGGCTGTGCTTGATTTTGACGGATTCGCTAATCAGGTTATCAACACTCTTAATGTTAAAGTATGCAATTTCGCGGCAAACAAGGGCACACAGTTAAAGACTTCGATGTCGATGTTTGTCATTGAAGGCGATATCCTCCGCGTTATCCATGTAGGTATTACCAAGGCGGTCCTTTTCAGGAATAACCGCATTATGCTTCTTACGGAAGAACAGACAGTTGCGCACAGATATGTTCAGATGGGTGCTATTCAGGCATCAGAGGAGCTTACGCATCCGGAGAATATGAACCTTACCCAGTATCTGGGAAAGATGCCGCAGGAAGGTCCTGTCAATGCTGATAAGAAAGTTCATATAAAGCTTCAGGATAATGATGAACTTTTCCTTATGGGTGTCGGACTCTCCAGAAAGCTTCCGTCACAGCTGCGTAATTCCATAATCGCCAAGCCGCTGTCCACTGAATCAAAAGCGAAAGAGATCATTGGCAATGCTTTAAACTATGGCCTTAAGTCGGGGCTTACACTTATCGATATTAAGATCGAATCAACGTTCCTTCTTCCGGGAGATGCTGTTATCAACAGCAACCTGAAGACTGACGCGGGTGTCGCTCCCAGGCCGGCGAAAGCGCAGAAAGCTCAGGCAGGAGCATTCAATAATTTTGAATCCGAATCTGATCCTTCAGATACGATCAACTTTGTTCCGGGTTCAGAAAGTTCTGATGATGAAGAAGAAGAGGTAGTAAGCGGGAAAAAACATAAAGCCAGAGTGATAATCATCCCGATCGTTATTTTCCTTGTTTGTATTATCATAGGATTCGGTGCTACTTTCTTTGTGTTTAACATGAAGAATCTCATCAACTTCTCCGAGACAACCACAATGTTTACTAACGGTTCGGGCACTGTTCTCTATGCTGCCAGCGACGGAGTTCCTGTTTATTCCACGGCATCCCTTGACGGTACTGTTATCGCACAGCTCAGACGCGGCGAAGCTGTTAAGTTCCTTGAAAAGTTCGATGATTCTTTCTCAAAGGTCCAGACGGTCAATAATGTAACAGGTTATATTTTGTCCGCTCAGCTTTTGGCTGATGATCCCACTTATAACGATCCCACTACCGAGATGACGGCTGATCCGACACCTGTTCCGACTTCTCTTACAACGACAACATCTGCAACTGTCGAGACTACTGCTGTACAGACAGACAGACGTAATAATGGTACTCAGGCAACGACGGCTGCTTCACCTACGCCGAGTCCTTCGCCGACTCCCGTTGAGCCCGGAGAACCGTCACCTACGCCGACAGATGCCCAGCCTACACCAACGGATCCACAGCCTACCGATCCACAGCCTACAGATCCTCAGCCCACGGATCCCGAGCCTACTGATCCACAGCCCACCGATCCGGAGCCTACAGATCCACAGCCCACGGATCCGCAGCCTACTGATCCACAGCCGGGCGAAGGCGGAGAAGGCGGAAACTGATCTTAACGTGGGTTCTTTTCGAGAATATAACAATAACGGGATGTCTCAATGCTTAATGAGATATCCCGTATCAGTATATGTCATCAAAGATAAACAGGGATAGAGGAGAAAGATAATGAAAATAAATAGTATTAAAAGGATCATCAGCATTACGCTTATCTTTGCTGTTCTTTTAAGTTTTTCGGGCTGCAGCAAGTTTATCGAGGATATGAATTCCGAACGTTACGGCGCCAAGAGACTTGCGAAAAAGGAAGCAGAGGAGATATTCCAGATGGTCGTTGATAAAGATATAGAAGGATTATCCGCGCTGTTTTCGGAAGATTCGAAGAAATATCATAACATAGAGCGTGAATGGGAGATGTTCTTTAACCGTCTGGACGGCAATGTTGTCTCATATTCAGGTATTTCCATACCGAATGAGGGAATGGGAGTTGATAAGGATGGCGTTATCTACGATTCACATCTTTCTGTTAATTATAAAAATGTAAAAACCGATACCGGTACGGTATATACGAATTTCGGTTATTACCAGACAAGGATCGATACAAGAAATCCCGAGCTGGAAGGTATTAATCTGTTTACCGTACAGTTTCCGGACACCGGCAAATATTTTACTGTAGGCGGATTCTCATCTGAATACGAGGATTAAGTCCTGATGTGTTTTTTCCTTAGATAGATTAATAAAGGAGCAATTATGGAATTCGAACAGCTTGTTAACCGCATAAATGAACTGAGCAGGAAATCAAAGACGACCGGACTCAGTAAAGAGGAGAAGGCGGAGCAGACCAAGCTCCGCAACGAATACCGCGCTATTGTGGTCGGCAACCTGTCAACACAGCTGAACAGTATGAAGATCAAATATCCTGACGGAAGCATCAGGGATGTGACAAACAGATCGAAGGAAATATAAGTCCTGCCCGATATATCAATAATTATTGATTTCAAAAACATATTTCAGTAAAATATGGTTCTGGATTAAGGGAGGATAAAACTATGCGTAAAACAGCAACTTGTATTCTGACAGTTTTCATGTGCATCTTTATGTTTACGGGATGCTTTGCCGGCAAGACTCTTGAAGAGAGGATCAGCCAGAGAGACCGCGACCGTTTCGCTGAAGAGATCGCAAAATCAGATGGATTCAGTGATTTTTTCGACCGCTCGGTAATGGAGGTAAAGGGAAATCATATATACATCAAGGCTTATATCGGTGTTTATCTCGATACATCCGAACAGATCGCCGTCAAATCACAGCTCCTCAACATGAATGAGGATGCTCAGATCGAACAGATAAAGGACAAGATCGAGAAAGCCTACAAGATACGTCCGTCCATGATCACTATGGAGTTCTATGCTTCGGACGGCGCTCTGCTTGGCAAGGTTGAACACTGAGTCGGTTTTGGGTTAAGCAATAAGATCTAACGTGAAAAAGAATACCCGCCGGATCCTGAACGGATTTGGCGGGTAATTGCTTTTTTGAATATATTATTCAGTCTGAAGCTGAAAGATCAATAACGGAAGAGTTCCTTGTAAAGTACTCTTACAGCATATGAGCAGTAGGATTCGGAGACACCGAACATCATCGAGATCTCGGAAGCGCCCTGGTTAACGATCCTTAAGTTGATGCCTGCATTGGAGAGCGCGGATGCTGCTCTTGCCATGATACCTACGGAATTAGCCATAGCTTCACCTACGATCATTACGATAGCAAGGTCTCTGTCAACGCTTACATCTGCGCCGAGTTCCTCCTTGATCCTCTTAACGATCTTTTCTTCCTTTTCCTCTGTGAAATACTTCTTGCGGAGAACGATCGTGACAGTATCGATACCGGAAGGAATGTGGTCGATCGAGATAGCTTCATCGGAGAAGATCTTAAGGAGTGCGGCAAGGAAACCGACCTGGCGGTTCATCATGTATTTGCTTACCGTAACCGTGCAGAAGCCCTTGTCTCCGGCAATTCCCGTAACGAGTGAATCATAATGTGAACGCTTGGATACGATCATTGTTCCCTTGGCGGAAGGATTGTTTGTATTCTTGATGTTGAGCGGTATTCCGTTTGCGAAGACAGGATAGATCGCTTCCTCGTGAAGAACAGTGAATCCTGCATATGAAAGTTCTCTCATCTCGTCATAAGTGATCTCGGTGATAGGGAACGGGTTCTTTACAAGATTTGGGTTAACAGCGAAAACGTTATCAACGTCAGTCCAGTTCTCATAAACGTCAGCGCCGACGGATGCAGCAAGGATCGATCCGGTGATATCGGAACCGCCTCTTGAGAACGTGATGATCTTGCCTGTCTTTGATACTCCGTAGAAACCGGGGAAAACAAGGATAACATCAGTCTCATCCTTAAGCTTCGCCAGGTTGTCATACGTCTCGGGAAGGATAACGGCTTTGCCTGCTTTATCGTGCTCAAGGTAAAGACCGCAGGCTTCAGGATCACAGTATTTTGCCGGGTGACCGGTCGATGTGAGATAGAATGCGACAAGTCTTGCGCAGCAGTCTTCGCCCATTGCCTTGACGGAATCAAGATAAGCGATATCTTCTGTATAGTCAGCCTTAACGATCTTAAGCAGTCTTTCCTCGATATCAGGCAGCACTTCCTTGACGTTCAGTTCATCGGCGATCTCTTCATAACGTGCGAGAACAGCTGAGACTTCCTTGTCGTAAGACTCTCCGGCAAGTCTTGCCTTGGCTACTGCAATGAGAAGATCGGTTACCTTGGTGTCGTCCTTGGTACGCTTACCGGGCGCTGAAACGACCATGATCTTTCTGTCTTCGTCTGAAAGAAGAATGTTGCAGACCTTTTGGATCTGGAATGCGTTGGCAAGAGATGATCCGCCGAATTTTGTAACTTTCATATCTTTAGTGCTCCTTGACTTGTCATTTAGCCTAAATATAATATCACAAGCGCGAAAATATATGATTATAATTATTTCAACGCGTAAAATTTGTCATTCTGTAATATAGCGCATGTGCGTGACGGGGGATATGTATTGAATATATTCAAAGCGATGAAGCCTGAGAAAGTCTATGAAAGTCTTGTCCTTATCCCGTGGGGAGATCTTGCTTCTGAGGGAATTAATACTGCGCTTCTTGATTTTGACAATACTCTTGGTCCCGATCATGCGACCGAGCCTGAGAATTACAGCTATAAATGCGTAAAGCTTATCCAGGACCACGGCCTCAGATGCTGTCTTGTTTCCAATGCCAAATCCGGAAGATCCGCGAAGATTGCGGAAATGCTTAATATCCCTGTGGTTACATATGCCAACAAGCCCGGTACTTCGGGGATATTCAGGGCAATTGAGCTTATGGGAGCTGCTCCCGAACAGTGCGTAATGATAGGCGATCAGGTGTTTACCGATGTTATTGCCGGCAACAGGGCAGGAGTGAGGACCTTTATGGTCGAAAAGCTTCATAAGCCCGAGATATGGTATGTTATGCTTAAAAGGCCTTTCGAAAAGCTTGTGAGACTTATCGGCAGATTCTGAAATGAAGACATGATTACAGAAATACTTGCATAGAATTGCTCTTTCAAGTAAAATTATTAAGTTAAGCACTTATTATATTTATTAAAGGAGATTTTTTATGATCAGCGCAGGTGACTTCAGAAACGGATTGTGTTTCGAGATGGACGACCAGGTATATCAGGTCGTTGAATTCCAGCACGTTAAGCCGGGTAAGGGAGCAGCATTCGTAAGAACAAAGTATAAGAACGTTAAGACAGGATCTGTAGTTGAAAGATCCTTTAACCCTAACGAGAAGTTTGAGCAGGCACAGCTCACAAGACAGGATATGCAGTTCATCTATGCAGACGGTGATCTTTACTACTTCATGGATCAGGAGACATATGAGCAGACACCTATCCACCAGGATAAGATCGGCGACGGCATCAAGTTCCTCAAGGAGGAGATGGTTTGCAAGGTCGTTTCTTACAAGGGTGATATCTTCCAGGTTGAGCTTCCTATCACAGTTATCCTCGAGATCACAGAGTGTGAGCCCGGCGTAAAGGGTGATACGGCAAACAACGCTTCCAAGTATGCTACTCTTGAGACTGGTGCTGTTGTTAAGGTACCTCTCTTCGTTAACCAGGGTGAGAAGATCAAGGTTGACACAAGAACTGGCGAATATCTCGAAAGAGCTTAATCATTCAATCAGTCTGCCGTAAGCGGATAATCTGCTTACGGCAGTTATCTATCCGCACCTTTAAAGTTTAGATCATTTAAGGAACCGATATGGAAGACAATACTAACATCGAATCCATAAAAGGCGATCGATCGATGACACAGGGCTTTGTTGCCCAGTACGCATCTGAAGCAGCGCTCCAGATAGACGGTGTCCTGTCATTGGTTCCTTCTTTTGCGGTCGCGCTTAAGGAAAAAGCAGGCGTTGTCCACGAAGGCAAAGGTGTAAGGGTTGTTTTCGGTGATACAGAAGAAGGCTCTGTATCTATTACTGTTTATCCGATAGTCAAATACGGAATGATCATTCCCGAGATAGCCTGGATGATCCAGGAAAAGGTAAAAAAAGACGTCGAACGCTTTACCGGACTTACGGTGGAGAGTGTCGACGTTTATGTTTGCGGGGTTGAGGAGGTATCATGAATTCTTTTATCAGAGCGTTGATGTTCATTTATTCCGTTGTAATTGCCGTTATATCAGTCGTGCTTTTATATGCGCTTATAGATGACGGAATCTTTGCGGATATCCTTTCGCCTCTGTCTTCGATCGTTACAGGTCCTATCAGCAAATGGATCTATTTGGGTGTTCTTATGCTCCTGTTCGTAACATCGATCGTCTCGATCATGAACATAATCACATCAGGAAGACTTAACCGTACGAGACTCAGAAAGAATGATATCGGTACCGTCGATATCGGACCTGATGCCATCGAGAGCATTGCTCTTAATGCTGCAAAATCAGCACAGGTCGGTATCAAGAGCGCCAGATGTCATGCAGCGCCTGCCAAGAACCAGGCTTTGAAGGTTACGGTAATCTGTGAGCTTTATTCAAATGTTGAGATCCCCGCTTCTATGGCTAAGGTTCAGGAAAAGGTCAAGAAGGATATCGAGAGATATACCGGTATCGCAGTTGAACAGGTTGTTGTCAGAGTCTCCAAGGTTGAGCAGGCTCAGACAAGAGTTGAGAGCAGATAAGAATGGAAAGGTTTTTATCAAAGCTTTTCGAGAAACTTCGCAACACCAAGGCCGGTGTTGTCTTTGCAGTCCTGTTTTTTATTGTCGGACTGCTTCTTTGTATTTTCGGGTTTTTCAAGACCCTTTTTATCTTATTATTTACGGCGGTAGGCTTCTTTGTAGGTTCGTTCCTTTTTTCCGATACGAGCAAGTTCAAGAAATTCCTTGACAGGATATTGCCTCCGGGGAGGTTCAGATGAGCAGGATCGAGACACGTGAGCATGCTATGGAGCTTTTATTCCAGACCGGTTTCAGAAATGATCCGGTCAGTGAGCAGATAGATCTTTTCAAGGAAGCATATCCTGAGGTTGCCGAGGACGAGGATTATTTCCTCGATATCGTTTATGGCGTTATCAACAGCAGGGATGAATTGGACGAGAAATTTGTTCCTTTTCTTAAGAGATGGAAGCTTGAGCGTCTTCCTCAGACTGACCGTATCATCCTTGAGATTGCCGTATATGAGATCCTTACAGTTGACGAGATCCCTTCTTCCGTATCCATCAACGAGGCTGTCAAGCTTGCGAAAAAATACGGAACCGACAGCTCATCTTCCTACATCAACGGCGTTTTGAGCAGCTTTGTAAAGAGCCTCTGAACCCATGTTCGATTTTGATAGTGTAAGCCGTCTTAACGGCTATATAAAGCAATCCCTTACCGGCAATCCTTATCTTGCCGAGTTCAGTGTTATAGGTGAGATATCGCAGTACACTGTATCCTCAAGAGATCATGCTTATTTTTCCATTAAGGACGACCAGTGCGTTATTAACTGCGTTATCTTCTCAAGAGCCAGAGCACAGCTCCGTATCGAACCCGAGATCGGAATGAAGGTCAAGGTTTACGGCGGAGTCGATTTTTATACACAGGGTGGAAAGCTCCAGATAATCGCCACAAGGATTGAGAATCTGGGTGACGGCGATCTGCATGAGCAGTTTAACAAGCTTTTCAAAAAACTTCAGGATGAGGGTCTTTTTGACAGTGAACATAAGAAGGCTATTCCTGTTCTTCCAGTAAGGATCGGTATTATCACTTCGGCTTCCGGAAAGGTCATCTCTGATATCGTAAATACTGTCCGCAAAAGAAATCCGCATCACGATATCCTTCTTTACCCCGCAAGCGTGCAGGGGGCTGAGTGTCCGCCTGAAGTTATAAGCGGCATAAAGTATTTCAACGACAAGAAGAATGTCGATGTTATTATCGTCGCAAGAGGCGGCGGTTCATATGAGGAGCTTTTCTGCTTCAATGATGAAGGTATCGCGAGAGCGGTATTCGCGAGCGAGATCCCTGTCATCTCCGCGATCGGCCACGAGCCTGATTACACGATAATCGATTATGTTGCTGACGTAAGGGCGGCAACGCCTACAGCGGCAGGAGAGATGGTCATAGCTTCATATGATGACCAGAAGAAGGAGATAGATAATCTCGCTCTCAATCTTGATATATCCATCAACAGTTTTATTGATTCCAGGCGCAAGGCGTTGGATGTATATAAGAATCACAAAGCTCTTCATTCACCTGCGTTCTATGCCATGGAACAGCAGGCTGTCGTAAGGGAATTAAGAACAAGGCTGGAATCTTTATCCGGCAGATTTGTTGAGCAGACGCAGTCCGATATCAACGAGGTTAAAGTCAGGCTCGATGCTTTAAATCCCGGTAATGTTCTTAAGAGAGGCTATTCATACGTCTGTGATAAAGACGGAAAAGCAATTGAATCAGTCAGATCGGTAAGCAGAGGCGATAAGGTAAGCATAATACTGTCTGACGGTTCGCTCTTAAGTGAGGTAAAAGATATTAAGGACAATGATGACGGAGGAAATAATGATGCCTGAATCTAAAGATAATGAGATGACATATGAAGCAGCTATGGCTGAGCTTCGCCAGACAGTAAATAAACTTTCAGAAGGCAAGGCCACTCTCGATGAGTCGCTGAAGCTCTATGAGCGCGGTATCGAACTTGTGTCAATTTGCGAGAACAAGCTCAATGAAGTAACCGCCAGGATAGAAGCCGTCAACAAGGCTAACGGGACAACTGATCCTCTTAATATCAGCGAGACCGGAGTTTAAGATGGCCAGAGACGATATCGGTACGCTGTCAGAGAAGACAGAGGCATGGATATTACCTGAACTGAACAGTATCTTCGACTGTGATGACAGAGATGATATAACTGTCAAGGCTGCTTTGTACAGCCTTTTTGCAGGCGGTAAAAGGTTAAGGCCGATGATGATGCGTCTTACCTCAGACATGCTTGGTCTGCCTTCCTCGATCGATGCTGATGTTAGGTATTTCGCAGTAACGCTTGAAATGCTGCACACATATTCTCTTATCCACGATGACCTTCCCGCGCTGGACAATGACGAGCTGCGCAGGGGAAAGCCGACATGCCATATGGAATATGGCGAAGGTATTGCGGTGCTGGCAGGCGATCTGCTTCTCAATAAAGCGATGGAAAGGCTGTTTTGTATCTGCGAGAAGGAGCCGGGTTATATTTTCGCTTCTTCTGCCATGGCAGAAAATGCCGGCGTAAAAGGTATGCTGGGCGGTCAGAGTATTGATATCGCTTCTGAAGATAAAGAGATATCCCTTGAACTGCTTACCATGCTTCAGGAAAAGAAGACAGGCGCATTTATCGAGGCTGCAGTTGTGACACCGTACTATATTTCCCGGAAGATGACCAGGGAAGAGAGCAAAAGCGATAAGACCGCTTCGGAATTAAGAAATCTTGCAGCCCATATCGGACTCGCTTTCCAGATCAAGGATGATATTCTTGACGTTACTTCAAACAGTGAGATATTAGGGAAAAGCACCGGAAAGGACGCCAGAGACTCCAAAGCGACATTTGTTACGCTCCTTGGGCTTGAAGGCGCCCAAAAGAGACTGGAAGATGAGATCTTAAGTATCAGGCGGATCCTTGCAGGATTTGCAGGCGAAGGGTTTGATACGTCTGATTATGAGACGTTAACGGATTTTCTTTATAACAGGGAAAAATAATGGAATATAAGTTTCTCGGAAAGGATATTTCTTCAGACACTCTTAAGGCTATGACGCCTCAGGAGCGTGAGGAACTGTGTTCCGAGTTAAGGGATAAGATACTTAAAACTGTATCGGCTAACGGAGGACATCTTGCAAGCAACCTCGGCGCTGTCGAGCTTACTGTCGCGCTGCTCTCGGTTTTCGATTACAAGCAGGATAAGATAGTTTTCGATGTGGGGCATCAGTCCTATTCATATAAACTCCTTACAGGAAGGTATGACAGGTTCGATACTCTGAGACAAAGGGACGGAATCTCCGGTTTCCCGAGAGTATCCGAGTCTTCTTATGATGCTTTCGACACAGGTCACAGTTCTACTTCGATCTCGGCTGCCATGGGCATTGCCAGGGCAAGAGATCTTGAAGGAAAGAAGAATTATGTTGTAGCGGTTATAGGTGACGGCGCCCTTACGGGCGGTCTTGCTTATGAGGCGATAAATGACCTCGGGCACAGCAAGACAAAGATGCTCATTATCCTTAACGATAATGAGATGAGTATTGATAAGAATGTGGGCGGTCTGTCCAAATATCTTTCAAAGCTCAGAATATCAAGCGGATATCTCTCGGCAAAGCAGACAACAGAGTCTTTCCTCAGGAAGCTTGGCATTGTGGGAAGAGGTCTTATTAAGATCATACTTGCGATAAAGGATTTCTTCAGATTCCTTTTGTACCGCAAGAAGCCGTCTATGTTTGAAGATCTTGGCCTCGTCTATTACGGTCCGGTTGACGGTCATAATACTGATGATCTTATCAAGGCGTTTGACGCGGTAAAGGATATCAGAGGTCCTGTTCTTATCCATGTCCTTACAAAGAAGGGCAAAGGCTACGGTCCTGCCGAATCCAATCCTTCCGATTATCACGGTGTAGGCCCGTTCGATCTTGAGACCGGTGTTGTTAACGGAAAGAACAGTTATACAACCGTTTTCGCAAATACGGTAACCGAGATGGCTGTAAAGAACCAGAAGATCGTGGCGATATCCGCCGCTATGACACTGGGTACAGGTCTTGATAATTTCCAGATGAAGTTCCCTGCAAGATTCTTTGACTGCGGCATCGCGGAAGAGCACAGCGTTACCATGGCAGGAGGCCTTGCAATCTCCGGATTTATTCCCGTTGTTGCCATATATTCATCATTCCTTCAAAGAGCATACGATGAGATGATCACAGACTGCTGCTTTATGAACAGTCACGTTGTATTTGCTATAGACAGATCCGGTTTTGTAGGCAATGACGGTCATACGCATCACGGACTGCTCGATATATCCTATCTTAATTCCATGGTCAACATGACTGTTTTGTCCCCGAGGGATTATACGGATCTTAAGTTGTGCTTAAAGTATGCGATCGAATATCTTTCAGGACCTGTCGCGGTTAGATATCCGAGAGGAACTTCGCCTTTTGAGGCTGAAGGACCTCTTTATGAGAAGATAACTGATTGCGTCAAACCCCACATTGTTAAGGATTACGGTACTGATTTTGCCATTATCTCAACAGGAAGGATCAGTGAAGAAGCGGACAAGGCAACAGAACTGCTGAAAGAAAAGGGAATATTCGGCAAACATATCTATCTTTCCATGATCAAGCCTGTTCCTGCAAAGGAAATTCTTGAAATGCTTTCAGGGATAAAGAAAGTATTCAGCCTTGAGGAGGGCATAATCAGCGGAGGATTCGGCGAGGCTCTTGAACGTGAACTTCAGATAAACGGTTTTGAGAGTGATGTTACGGTCTTCGGAGTAAAGAATCCCATCGTAAGGGCAATGTCGCAGAAAGAGCAGATACAGTACTGCGGACTTGACGGTGAAAGTGTGGCCGCATCTGTTATGTCAGCGCTGTCCTGATTTTTCCTTCTGTATTTTTATTCAACAAAGTGATTAAATATATAAAGTTCCTGAAACAGGAGGATCATCTTCATGAATTACGGAATATGCTCCAACGGTTCGAGAGATACCGGTTATGAGACAGCGTTAAAGACTGCAAAGATCATCAGCAGTCTTGGTGCCGTGCCTGTTTTCGAGTCAGGAATGGAAGAGGAATGTCCGAAGCTGAAAGAGGTTCCCGGCGTTGTTTTCGGTGATTTTACTCAAAATGATATAAAGGCGGTCATCTCCATAGGCGGTGACGGAACGTTCCTTTCAAAGGTCGCGAAATACAGGGATCTTGATACCGAGTTTGTAGGTATCAATCTGGGCTCCATCGGTTTCCTGAACGAGATCTTATACGACGATATAGAAAAGGATCTTGCCCAGCTCGTATCCGGTAATTATGACACGATCGACAGGACACAGCTTAAGTGCGTTGTCTACAACAGGGACGGTGAGTTCAAGGGAAGCTGTGTCTGTCTTAACGATATAATAATCGTGCGGGGAGCAAAGCCTCACATAACCACTCTTGTTTTGTCGATTGACGGTCAGATTATCGAGAGATTCCGAGGTGACGGACTTGTAGTCGCGACCGCGACAGGTTCTTCCGCTTATTCTCTTTCGGCAGGCGGCCCGATTCTGATGCCTGATATGAAGGATATTATCGTTACTCCGATCTGTTCACACACATTGAACGGTTATACATATGTGGCTACTCCCGAGAGCGAGATTAAGATAAGTCTCGAAAATATCGAGACGGCCCCTTTGCTCTGTCCTGACGGAAGGGATTTTGTTGATCTTGAAAGCTATGATTCAATTGTTATCAGAAGATATGAGAAAGTCTTAAAGACTGTATGTCTGAGGAAGGACGGCTTCTTCAGCAATGTCAGAAAAAAGATCGTACAGAGAGGTTACTTCTATGAAAACCGCTAAGAATTCAAGGCAGGAGAAGATCCTGGCTCTTATAAGGGATAATGTGATCTCAACACAGGAGGAACTGACCGCCAGGGTCAACCAGTCGGGATTCGAAGCCACACAGGCCACTATCTCACGTGATATTAAAGAATTGGGGATAATTAAGATCACTTTACCGAACAGAGCAACAAAATACTGCGTCCTGGACAGGACCGGTGATACCGCTCCCGGAAGGCTTCTGGCTGTTTTCTCGAACAGTATCGTATCCGTTAATCAGGCAATGAACATTATTGTTATAAAGACCCTGCCGGGAATGGCACAGGCTGCCGCTTCGGCTCTTGATTCAATGCATTTGGAGGAATGCACCGGAACGATCGCGGGAGATGACACTATCTTCGCGGCCTGCCCCGGAATAGAGGACGCAAAGGCACTTGCCATAACTATATCCGACATGATGGAAAAAGGCTGATCTGATGCTTGTAAGACTTGAGATCAGGGATTTTGCCGTAATAAGCAATATTGTGTTTGAGCCGGGAAAAGGTCTTAACGTTATCAGCGGTGAGACAGGTGCCGGCAAAAGCCTTATAGTCGATGCCATAAGCCTGATACTCGGTGCAAAAGCTTCGAGGAACCTTATCCGTACCGGAAGTCCGTCATGTTTTGCCGAAGCGGTCTTTGACTGCACTGAAATCCTTGATAACGATCTGAAAAGTCTTCTTGAAGCTAACGGTATAGAAGACGATGACGGTATGCTCATCATAAGCAGGACCGTTTATGACAGCGGAAAATCAGTTGCGAGAGTGAATGGTACCGGGGTTACAAACGGCATATTAAGAGAGATATCCTCGCTTCTTGTTGATATACACGGACAGCACGATACCCAGGCAATTTTCGATGAAGGAACTCATGTAAAGCTTCTGGACAGATTCGCAGGCGGAAAGTGTACAGGACTTCACCGTGATTATGTTAATAGCCTTCAGGAATTCAAATCTCTAGTGCTCCGCATAAAGGAGATATCATCATCTCCGGATTATCTTGAACGGCGACGCGAATATCTCGAGTTTGCCGTGAATGAGATCGATTCGGCCGCTTTTAAAGACGGTGAAGAAGAACTTCTCTTTGAGACAAAAAAGAAGCTCTCACAGAATGAGGCTCTTTTCGACAGCCTTACAAAAGCGCAGGCTTTCCTGTCCTCCGACAGTTCATATCAGAGTCCTGTCCAGTCTTTGGAGCAGGTCAGCCGTGAACTTGCCAAAGCTTCACAGGCTGATGAGAGCCTAAAGGAGATTGCGGAACGCGCGAAAGCCCTGTCTCTTGATCTTGATGCCCTGTCTTCAGATGTTGACAGAATACTTTCGGAACGCAATTACGATGAAGGTCTTAAAGAACGCACAGAACAGCGCATCGGTCTGCTGTACGAACTCAAGGCGAAGTATGGAGCCACGATATCAGACATCAATAAGTTTGCGTCTGATTCGAGAAAAGAACTTGAAGATATAGAGAAGAACAAAGATATCCTGAATGATCTCAAGAAGCAGAGGACGGTAAAAGAGAAGGAACTCCTGAAGATTGCTGAAGACCTTTCTTCTGAACGTAAAATGGCCGCCAGGGAGCTCGAAAAAGCCATTACCCGGGAGCTTGCAGATCTTGAAATGCCGGCTGCTGTTTTCGAAGTCAGCTTTGTAAGAAGGGAAAAGGCAAAGTTCTTCTCTATGTCCGGTATAGATGATATAGCGTTCCGCTTCAGCGCGAACCCTGGTCAGGAGGCAAGACCGCTGTCAGCCATAGTATCAGGCGGTGAAGCTTCAAGGATCATGCTTGCGGTAAAGAATGTTTTGAGCAGAGTGGATCTTATCCCGACTCTTATTTTCGATGAGATAGATACCGGAGTATCGGGCAAAGCATCACTTGCGATCGCAAATAAACTTAAGGCTATCGCATCAGCTCATCAGGTTCTCTGCGTTACGCATACGGCGCAGATCGCGGCTGCATCTGACAGAGGATTTGTCCTTACAAAGAATGTATCAAAAGGCAACACGGAAACTGTCTGCACGGTATTGGAAGGTGACGGTAAGATCAGTGAAGTATCAAGGCTGCTGTCCGGCAGTGATTCCGATTCGTCATTAAAGCTTGCCGGAGACCTGATAAGATCTTTTGACGTATGAGTAAGAAAAGAAACTTTGAAAAGCCTGCTGTAATATTATCCATATGCGCACTGGTGTGCGGCATGATTCATATCTTTTGTGAATTTTACCCTTTTGAGTATAAAGGTGAGGGCGGTATCGATTATTTAGGGCAGGCAATTGTCTGGGTTCTGTTTGTTAAATTGCTTCTTTACGGAACTCTTGTCTTATATATTATTTTCGCGATAGTTGCCACTGTTTTCGCCATAAAGACAATAAGAGCAAAAGGAACACGCAAAAAAGGCATTCTGTCACTTATCCTTGCCTGGATCTGCGGTCTGGTGGTTGCTGGACTTATAATTGCCAATGTTCTTATTGATCATAACAATAAGAAGAATATTCAAGTAGAAGTTACGGAAGTTACTTTGACAACTGATTATGACGGGGAGCAGGCCCTGAGGATTGAAATTGAGCTGTATAACGGTTCCAAAACAACCATCACTTATCTGTCATCCGTATATGATGAGGTTACTCAAAATGGCGAAGAACTGTCCCATGCAGTTCTTCCGGAAGACCTTGACGATGATGATCCTGATATAAAACCATTGGACCCCGGAGAGTCGGTTACGATCGTAAAGGGATATGAACTTGAGTATCCTGATGAGCCCGTAAATATCCTTTGCAGGAGTTTTGACGGCAAATTCGTATATGTCGATGAAGAGTTTGAGATTGAGAATTAACTCTTAGATCCCGGAATAGATTCATTTGATTCCTGAATAATTCAGTTTAAGAACCTTTTTCCAGATTGTAACTACCACCAGGGTAATTGCACCTGTTATAAGCACGGTTATCTGACCTGACGAGATCAAGGAACCGTCATGCTCGTATCTAAGGTATTCCAGAAGAAACCTGACCGGTATCGTTACTGCCAGGATGATATAGATCGCATGCACTTTATTTTTCATCCTGCCTGTAAGGATAACGGCAAGGATATGTATAGCAAGGAATGCCAGCATATCTATTATCTGTGCTGGAAAAAAGGACCCGTCATGGGTGCCGCCTATATGAACTATTGCGAAAGGTCCTGTATATTCTTTTCCGTGACAGCATCCGGCAAGAAGACACCCGGTCTTCGCGAGCGCGTACATCAGTGGAGCGGCCGATACAAAAGAAGACATAATAATGTCAGGCTTATCTTTTATGATAAGTGCGGAAATAAAGACTCCGGTTATCATTCCGGCAGCAGCGCCAAGTCCGGAAAAACCCAGACCTATACCTTTATCTGTGATCTTGAATCCGAACATCAGCGATGTGGCCATCGTGCATACAAAAGTCAGGATTCCTGTGTAGAGGATGACCTGTTTTGATACTCCGTGCTTCCTCATCCTGAGAAATGAGAGGGCAAAACCTGCAACAACCGACAAAATGACGATCAATGCGTAAGGCGAGCGTGCAAATTCATGAATGACTATCTGCATGTCCTATCAGAAGCCCTGACAGTCTTTAAGCATGTATGCGCACATGGCGATAAGGAGGATAACCACAAGAACACTTGCCGCGAGTATGCCGATATAGACCCACATAAGCACCTTGGCAAATTTACTCTCTTTATATTTGATTCTGGTAATTATCATCAGTACCCATGACGCGATGTAAGAACCGCCTACCAAAAAGGAGATGGAAGCAGATAAAATATCCGAGACCGAAGCGATGTCGGATGTTTTGGCTATGCCCTCAACGATGCCGGTCAGAACGCCTGATATCAGTGTGGGAATGAAATGCAGTCCCAGTGAGATAAAACAGAAGAGATTTGCCTTCTTTTTTCTTGCGGCTTTTTCTTCAGCCGGCAGAAGATCATAATCTGAAACCTTCTTTCCGTCTGTGTTTTGCGGAGTCACATATTGAGGCTGACCCTGCTGGAACTGCTGATAGGGCTGCTGGTATACCGGCTGGGCAGGCTGCTGATATTGTGTTTGAACCGGCTGTTGGTACTGTTGTGCAGCTGGTTGCTGATATTGAGGCTGCACCATTTGTTGATACTGAGGTTGAACCGGTTGCTGGTATTGCGGCTGAACCGGCTGTTGAAATTGCTGCTGATACTGTTGATTCATCTGCACCGGTTCTGTTGGCTGAAATGAAGGCTGTACAGGTGCCGGGCCGGGCGCAGGTGCCGGAGCAGGAGCGGGAGCCGCAGCTTCAGGAGTAACAGGAGCCGGTCCCGGTGCGGGAGCCGGTGAAGGCGCAGCCGTTGCCTGGGCTGCAGGAGCGGGAGCAGGAGCAGTTGCGGGTGCAGGTGTAACAGGTGCCTGGGAAGCAGGCTGGCCATTTAAAACATTATTGTTGTTTTCCATATCTATCCCTTTCTATCAGACCTAAGCCGTGAATTTCATTGAGTATTCTAACATGAAGAAATAATTCTTTGCATATCATCAGGGAGCTCTGCCTCAAATGACTTTTTCACGTGATCGAAAGGATCAGTGTATTCGATCTTATAAGCATGAAGAGCGCACCTTCCGGCAAGGTTGTCGAAAATAATGGCATTATCTCTCAAGGCCCCGTTTGGATTGTCATCTGAGAGCGGACCGTAAAGACCGTCACCCAGGAGCGGATGACCGGTATGACAGCAATGAGTCCTTATCTGGTGGCATCTGCCTGTCTCAAGTTCAAATTCAACAAGTGAGATGTCCTTGCTTTCGAAATATCTGACAGTCTTATAATGCGTTACCGAAGGTTTTCCGTCAGGTACGCAGTCCCTGATCATGACAGAACCTTCACGTCTCGCAATAGGGAAGGAGAGCGTGCCATCCTCCGGTTCGAACCGGCCGTAACAAAGGGCAAGATAGCATTTTCGTATTTCCGCGCCCGAGACGAACATGTTGTGCGTGTATCCGTCTTTGGCAACGATCAGGAGTCCCGAAGTCTCCCTGTCCAGACGCATAACAGGATGGAGAGTGTTTTTCGATAGGTTGGTAAGAAGGGAATCATCAAGATGTCCGTGCGAAGGATGAGTGACCATGCCGGCCGGCTTATTTACGACCGCATAGTGCTCATTTTCGAATATAATGCTTACGTTATCCGGAGGAGTCAGCTTACCGGAGTTATCCTCGTACTCGAAAAACAGTCTGTCACCGGTCTGAACACGGTCCTTAACCCTTGCATGGACGCCGTTAAGTTCAACGGTTCCGTAGAGTTTTACGCGCTTGACCCAGGTGGAACTCATATTGAATTCTCGCCTCATGATCTGCTGAATTTCGCATCCGTTATATTCACTTTGAACAAAATAATCTATTTTCATTGTTACATTCTAACAAATTATTGACAGATAGTGGTTTTATTTCTACAATATTCAATGGCTTGTCAGAGCCATTTTAACGATCTTTGACAACTAAATAAATTTTGGAGGTGAGTACCAACGTGCCAGACGCTACTATTTGGGTAATAGTTGCGGGCGTTGTCGGCTTACTTCTGGGTATAGGTATTACAGTGGTCTATTTTAAATCGGGAATATCCGGTGAGCAAAAGAGACTTGCGGAAGACATTGCCAAATCGAAGGAGGAAAGCGATGTGCTTCTGGCTAATGCACAGAAGGAAGCAGAGAACAACAAACGTGATCTGCTTTTGCAGGCGAAAGAAGAAGTCTCTCGTGTGCGTTCTGAATTAGAACGTGAGGCAAGAGAGAAGAAACAGGAACTTGCAAAAGAACGCAATAAGCTTGAGCAGAAAGAGGAAAATATCAACCGTATTGAAGCTAATTGCGAGCGCAAGCAGGAAGAGATCGAGAAACGTCAGCAGAATATTGCTGAACTCGAGGCCAGAGCGAAGGATTATGAGCAGCGTAAGAAAGCCGAACTTGAGAAAGTATCGGGTCTTACGGTAGCAGATGCCAGAGCATTAGTGCTTGACGAAGCGAAGCGTGAATATACACATGATATGGTCGTTATGCTCAAACAAATGGAGGAGAAGACCAAGCAGGATGCAGATAAGGTTGCAAAAGACATTATCGTAAACGCAATTCAGCGTTATGCATCCGACTACGTTTCTGAGGTCACTGTATCGGTTGTAAATCTTCCCAACGACGAGATGAAGGGTAGAATCATCGGTCGTGAGGGACGTAACATCAGAGCAATCGAGACTATCACGGGAGTCGATCTTATAATCGACGATACTCCTGAAGCAATCGTTCTTTCGTCGTTTGATCCTATCAGAAGAGAGATCGCAAGACTTACGATCGAAAGACTTGTTGCAGACGGAAGGATCCATCCGGCCAGAATCGAAGAGATGGCCGGCAAGGCAAAGAAGGAACTCAATCAGACTATCAAGGCCGAGGGTGAGAAGGCTGCCTTTGATACAGGCGTAATGAATCTGCACCCTGAAGTTATCAAGCTTCTCGGTCGTCTTCGTTACCGCACATCGTACGGACAGAACGTGCTGCAGCATTCAATTGAAGTATCCTGGATTGCTGCAATGATGGCGGACGAACTCGGACTTGACAGTAATCTTGCAAGACGCGGTGGCCTTTTGCATGATATAGGTAAGGCAGTGGATTTCGAGCAGGAAGGAACACATATTCAGCTCGGTGTCGAAATAGCGAAGAAGTATCATGAGAATCCCGCAGTCATCAACTGCATCGAGGCGCATCATGGAGATGTTGAGCCCCAGAGTGCAGAGGCCGTATTAGTTGCTGCAGCAGATGCTATTTCCGCAGCAAGGCCCGGTGCAAGAAGAGAGAATCTCGAGACCTACATCAAGAGAATCGAGAAGCTTGAGGAGATTGCCACAAGCTTTGAGGGTGTAGAGAAGAGCTTCGCCATTCAGGCAGGCAGAGAGATTCGTGTTATCGTATCGCCTGACAAGGTATCAGACGACGAGATGACTCTTAAAGCCCGCGATATCTGCAAGAAGATTGAGGATGAACTCGATTATCCCGGACAGATCAAAGTGAATGTCATCAGAGAGACGAGGGCAACTGACGTTGCTAAATAATTATTTATCGCATTTTATATATATTTATTTAACACGTTAGTATCATCGTTCAAAACAAATCAAGGACCTTTAGCCGGTTTACCGGTTTGAGGTCCTTTTTGTTTGCGTTTTTTGAGACTTGAGGGTTGTTTTTCGCGCACGGCAAGATATGTTTTCGCGCCCCTATAAACCGCTTTGATGTAATAAAACGTGTGTTTTAGAGAGGCTTATGACAGAAAAAGCCGGTTTTCTATCATTGTTTAGAAAAATACAGGATTTTATTACATCAATAAAAATTTAAGACTAGTCTCAACTTTCCGTGAACAGGCTGATTTGCAGCACTGCGGACCATATAATTATTCCATTCATTCGAAGGGGGTAATGATCTATGGCTGATAATATAAAGACAGAATTGACTGCGCGTTATGAATTACTCTCTAAAACGATTGCTGATATCGTGAACAGGCTTAAGGATTGTCCTGAGGGAGGTATTAATATAAGGCGTCAAAATGACAGATATTACTTTTACCAAACCTTTGCAGGTGATAAAGAGAAGTATCTGTCTGCAAATGACACTGATCTAATAACCCGGCTGATTCAGAAAAATTATCTTGTAAGAGCTTTAAAAGCAGCGCAAAACGAGTCTGCCGCTTTGGAAAGAATACTGGATATCTATCCGGATGAAGTTCCGGAAAAGGTTTTTGTGAATCTTACGTATATAAGGCAAAAATATGTCGATCCGTTATTCGGCAGAAACGACCGTTATGTACATGAATGGCTGTCACAGCCGTATGTACGAAAACCTTTCAAGAAGGATGATGCCGTGTATCTGACATTGAAAGGGGAGCGCGTCAGGTCAAAGTCGGAAGTTATCATAGCAGACAGGCTTTTTGCAAACGGAATTCCATACAAATACGAATGTCCGCTTAAAGTTGGGAAAAAGGTCATCCATCCGGATTTTACTATGCTCAGATTAAGTGATCTCAAAATAATCTATCATGAGCACTGCGGGAAAATGGATGATCTGGATTATGTGGAAGAACGAGTTGTAAAAAGGATCAATGATTACAGCAGAGCGGGAATAATATTGGGTAATAACCTGTTCCTTACTTTTGAATCATCAACCACGCCGCTTGACGTTGAAGTGCTGGACAGAGTGATTAAAAGCAATTTTATGTAAAAGTTTGATTCCTTTGATGTAATTAAACCTTGTATTTCGATGGTTTATGACAGGTTTTCGATGTATTTCTGTCATTTTTGCTCGAAAATAAGCATTTTATTACATCAAACGCGCCGCGCAAGCTTAAGGAATATTATCTAAAGCGGGAATGTTTTCTTTTTATTTGCTATAATTATTAAATTATTAAAAGGAGGGCGTTACTATGAGAGTATGCTTTGTCGGTGATGTTGTCGGCAGTGCTGGACGCCGTGCGTTCAAAACAGTAATGCCCGGATACCTGAAGAGTAATGATATCGACTGCTGCATAGTCAATGCCGAGAACAGCGTTCACGGACTTGGCGCTTCGATCAATATTCTCAGGGACCTGGAGAATTCGGGTGCCGATCTTTTTACGATGGGCAATCACACGTTCTCAAACAGGGAATTCATAAGCCAGATTGTTAAGGTTAAGAATATGGCAAGACCTGCCAATTTCAGTCCTTCATGGCCCGGCAACGATTACTGTATTTTCGAGAAGAACGGTGAGAAGTTAGGCGTTTTTAATCTCCTTGGACAGGTCTACGCCAATGTGCTTCCGGATAATCCTTTTACTTATGCTGACACTATTATAGACAGGCTCAGACGTGTAGAGGGCTGTACCACGGTCGTTCTTGATTTCCATTGTGACGCGACTTCTGAAAAAAGCGCCATGGGTTATTATCTTGACGGTAAAGTATCTGTTGTTGCAGGCACGCATACACATGTCCAGACGGCTGACGAGACTATTCTTCCCAACGGCACCGGTTACATTACTGACTGCGGAATGTGCGGTGCCAAGGAATCGATCCTCGGTATGAATATTGATGCATCCATCAGGAGACTGGCCTATAAAATGCCAGCAAAATATGAACCGGCCGATGGCCCCGGCTTTGTGTGTGGTATTATTTTTGAGACTGATAAAAACGGAAGGTGTACCGATATCAAGCGGTTCTGTGAATATGAGTGATAGTTTGAGGATTTCAGATAAGAAAACAAATTCCGGTCTGGTTTTTTGTGTTTTATTTTCAGTTCTTTTTATTGTCCTGGTCGCGGCAGACCAAATAATCAAGCAGATCATAGTAAATACCGTAAAAGCAAACGGTACGGTTACTGTGATCAAGAATTTCTTTTATCTGTATTATGCCGAGAATACCGGAAGCGCGTTCTCGCTTTTTGCCGATAAGCCATGGGGTATATATTTCCTGTCCGGCGTATCGACAATCCTCGGAATCGGTATATTTGTTCTGATGATCATTGCCTGCAGGAATTCGATGAAGCTGATAGGTCTTGCTTTTTGTCTTTTGAGCGCGGGTGCCGTAGGGAATCTGATCGACAGGTTCCGTCTGAAATATGTTGTTGATTACCTCAGGTTTGATTTCGGAAGCTATACTTTCCCGATCTTTAATTTTGCGGATATGTGCGCGGTAGTCGGGACGATACTTTTGATCTGCATTATCGTATTCGGTTCAAAGTACTTCGAGAGCTTCTGGGGCCTTCTTTTCGCGAAAAGGAAAAAAGAAAATGCCGGTTGATACAAAAGTCTGTGATCAGGACGGAGTAAGGCTCGACAGCTTCGTTACAGGCGCATTTGATTCTGCCTATTCCAGGTCATTTTATAAGCGCCTGATCGATGAAGGCAGGATCACAGTGAACGGGATCGTTATTACCAAGGCAGGAACAAAGCTCTCGGCTGGTGATATTGTCGGAGCCGATATTCCCGCACCGGTCGAAGACGGTTCGTTTGTTGCGCAGGATATTCCGCTTGATATTGTTTACGAGGATTCCGATCTTCTGGTAATCAATAAGCCTCAGGGAATGGTGGTTCATCCGGCAGCCGGGCACAGCGATGGAACGCTCGTAAATGCGCTTCTTGCACATTGCAAGGATGATCTTTCCGATATCAACGGTGTGTTAAGACCTGGAATAGTCCACAGGATCGATAAGGATACTTCAGGTCTGATGCTCGCCTGCAAGAATAATTTTACTCATCTCAAACTTGCCGACATGCTGTCCAGGCATGAGATCGTAAGAGAGTACAGAGCCCTTGTTTACGGATATGTTAAAGAGGATAAAGGCATGATAGATGCCCCGATCGGCAGGGCTTCTTCAGACAGACGCAAGATGGCCGTTAATAAAGACGGCAAATCTGCGGTCACTCATTTCGAGGTGCTCGAAAGATTCGGCGAGATAACGGATATCAAGCTTCTTCTGGAGACCGGAAGGACTCATCAGATCAGGGTCCATATGTCATATATCGGACATCCCGTGGTAGGCGATCCTGTCTATGCACCGAGGAGAAAGAACTACGGCCTTTCCGGCCAGGCGCTGCACAGCAAAGCGATAACCTTTGTTCATCCGAGGACCGGAGAGACAATGCATTTTGAATGTGATCTTCCTGATTACTACAAGGCGGTCATTGACAGTTTTAAGGGCTAGATTGTTGACGAAGCATATAATTAGCATAATAATTCTTTTATAGGAGACAGCATTTGGAAGAAAGAATCGGACAGCTCATAAATTCAGATCAGACTGCAGGTGTTTACGCAACAAGAGTTGCTGATTATTTTAATGTCTCCATTGAGCATGACGGTAATTCCTTCATCATCTCCGGTGATACAAAAGATGTGCTGACAGCGAAGGACGCATTCACCGCTCTGGACAAGCTGTCTTCTGATTCCGAGATCGATGAGACGGATATCCAGTACCTCTTAACAATAGCAAAAGACGGAAGACTTGAAGAATTCCTGAAGACGTCAGATGAAGTGTTTTATATGACGCCCTCCGGAAGAGCTGTCAAGCCAAGGACTTTGGGACAGAGATTATATGTTGATTCCCTGAAACGTTCTGAACTCGTTATCTGCTGTGGTCCTGCCGGCACAGGCAAGACATTCTTAGGTGTTGCAATGGCCGTAAAAGCATTAAAGAGCAGGGAAGTATCAAGGATAATCCTTACAAGACCTGCTATTGAAGCCGGTGAACGTCTGGGATTCCTGCCTGGTGATATCGAGGAAAAAGTCAATCCTTATATGCGTCCGATCTATGATGCTCTGTCTGCGCTTTTGGGACAGGAGATGTTCGAGCGTTATTACGATAAGGGAGTTATAGAGGTATCGCCTCTTGCTTTTATGAGAGGAAGAAACCTTGATGATTGTTTTGTGCTCCTTGATGAGGCACAGAATACCACGCCGGAACAGATGAAGATGTTCCTTACGAGACTCGGTGTGAATTGCAGGGCGTGTGTCTGCGGTGACTTCACTCAGATCGATCTCCCCAGGGGAATTGAGAGCGGTCTTAAGGATTCCATATCGGTATTGAACGGTGTTGAGGGTATCAGCATCGTAAGTCTGAATGATTCGGATATTGTCAGGAACAGCCTTGTCGCAAGGATTGTCAGAGCTTATGAAAATGCTAAAAGGTGATTTATGAGTAGTTCAAAGACGGCAAAACCCAAGATCCATCAGATAATTACTTTGGCGCTCGCGGCGCTGACGATTGTATTTTTTGTTTTCTACGGATCACTTCCTGTAAGTTACGATTATGTGGTCGGTTCGATAGCAAATCAGGACATTTATGCTCCGAGATCATTTGCCGATACATATGAGACACAGAGAAGGGCCATAATGGCAAGAGATACCTGTGAGGATGTTTTCGTAAGATCAGATAAACAGTCACAGGAATGTATCGATCATGTTGATGATTTCTTTGACCTCGCTGAACAGGCAAGAAAGAGCGCCAGAGCAACACAGACGCCCTTAAAGCCTGCAGACGCTGCCGAGCAGTTGTCTGTAAACGTTGAACAGACAATGGGTATCAAGATCGCTGCTGATGATATTGTCGGATTTATCGATGCCAGCATGAGTAATACGACGTTTACTTATATCAGGGAAAAGACGACTTCAATAGCCGAACTTATTATGCTCGGCGATGTAAATGACGCAGTTCTCCCGGTAAAGATAAGTGAGTATATTGATGCGTTCTGTGAATCCAGTCCCTCGTATTCGAAATATGCTGACGCTATGACCGTTGTCCTCAGTTCGATACTTGAACCTAATACGATCTATGACGAGAAAGCTACTGCGGATTCGGCTAATAACGCCTATAATGCGGTCCTTAATGAACCCATAATCGTCGAAAAGGGTACCAAACTCGTTGAATCAGGTTCTATTATCGATGAGCATATTTACAGCAACCTTGTTGAACTTGAGCTTATCAGAGATTCTTCATTTAACCTTGTCATCCTTGCCAGATGCGCTTTGTATGTGCTTATCATATCGGCATGCACGGTTGTCTATCTCAATATTGAGCGTAAAAAACTTAAGGTGGAGACGCCTGTATTCTATCTGCTTATCACGACTTTCCTTATTCCCATCGGTGTTTCCGTATATCTCTCGACATTGTCGACGCTTCTTTGTATCGTAATATTCTTCGCTGCAGTCTGCGCCACCTATCTCGGAACTCAGAACGGAATCATATTATCCGTGGTGAACCTGCTCTTTGTATGGCCGATGTACGGATTTGATCCTCAGATTTTCTTCATTAATATTGTCGGTATAATCCTCTGCTCGATATTTGCAGGTCGAAAAGATGAGATCATCAACAATGCGGCTCTTATCTTTTTCCCGACGATCGCGACCATTGCGACGAGCTTTGCTTACAATTTCCTTATCGGTAATGCCAGAACAGAATACCTTAACGCGTTGATATTCACGTTCGTAAGCACGATCGCATCCCTGGTAGCCGCAATCGGTCTTTCACCGATCTTCGAACTTGTATGTAATGCGGCATCGCCTGTTAAGCTCATTGCTTTGAGCCAGCCGGGACAGCATCTTCTTAAGCGTCTGTTCCTTGAAGCTTCAGGTACGCATTCACATTCGATGATGGTCGCAAATCTTGCCGACTCAGCAGCAGAAGCTATCGGCGCAGATTCTCTGCTTTGTAAGGTTGCGGCATATTATCACGATATCGGCAAGCTCGAGAATCCTGAGTATTTCACCGAGAATCAGCATGGCGGTGTCAATCCTCATGACAGTCTTACCATCATGGAAAGCGTAGGCATCATCACGAGACATCCTGAAGACGGTGTCAAGCTCGCAAAGAAGGAGAGACTGCCAAATGCCATTATCAAGATCATAGATGAGCATCACGGCACGACATATCCTTCATACTTCTACAGGAAAGCTGTGGAAGATGCCAAGGTAAAAGGTCTTGAACCGCCTGATGTCAATAATTTCAGATACAGAGGTCATATACCTTCTTCAAGAGAATCCGCGATCGTTATGATGGCTGATACATGTGAAGCTGCCGTAAGATCCATGAAGACAAGTGACGTTCAGGGAGCCGAACAGCTTATCCGTGTTCTTATCAAGGACAAGATCGACCAGGATCAGCTTATCAATTCCGGTCTTTCTTTCGATGATATCGAAAAGATCGTCATAGCCTTCAAACAGGTTTATGCCGGTGTATTCCACGAAAGGATCAAATACCCTGAATGAGGATCGATATAGTAAACAGCGCGGAAGGTTTTTCCGAAGAACAGTTGGCTGGACTTGATGAATACATCATCAGTCTGAGCGGGGCGATCATGGACGGCGGCTATGCTTCGCCACAGGTGACGAGAACTCTTAAGGATGCTTATGCCACACTGACTTTTGTTACTCCTGATGAGATCAGAGAAGTCAACCGTGAGCAGCGGGATATAGACAAGGAGACTGACTGCCTTTCTTTTCCTATGCTTGAATTAAGGGAAGGTGATTTTGCCGAGATACCTGAAAGCGGCGATTTCGAGACTGATGAAGACGGCAATCAGGTTCTTTGCTACGGCGATATTCTTATTAATCCTTTTGCCTGTGTGACCCAGGCCGGGAATTACGGTCATTCTTTCGAGCGTGAAGCGATGTTCCTTATCGCGCATTCACTCCTGCATCTTCTCGGATATGACCATATAGAACCTACGGATGAGAAGATCATGACCGACAAGCAGAAGAGGCTGATGAGAGATATCGGACTCGCTTTCGATGATGAGATCGAGGATATCTTTGAGATGGATAATCACAGGGATATTGCTGAAGCTGAAGGTCTGATCCCTGCGGGCACTCCGTGTAAGCATTGCGGTACTGTTGCTCTGCTAGGCCGTCCGAATGTCGGAAAATCAACGCTGCTCAACTATATTACCGGCATGAAGATAGCCATCGTGTCTCATAAACCGCAGACGACGAGAACAAATATCAGGACGATATATAATACTGAAGATACCCAGATAATCTTTACCGATACTCCTGGTATTCACAAGCCGACCTCAAAGATGGGCGAATTCATGGTCGACAGATCATATAAGGCCGCATTGGGAGCTGACTGTGTAGTACTGATCGCCGACGGACGATTCCCCGATCCGGGTTCTGTCGAGAAGAGGCTTATGGAGCTTCTTAAAGACAGTAACAAGAAGGTCATTCTTGCTATCAACAAGTACGATGAGGCAGGGCAGGAGAAGCTCCTTCCGCTGACTCAGAAGTATTCTGAACTCTATGATTTTGAAGATGTTGTTCCTATCAGCGCAAAGACGGGCAGAAATGTCGATCTTCTCTTATCCGTAATCACGAAAATGCTTCCTGAAGGACCGCGTCTTTATGACAGCGAATATATGACTGACCAGACCGAGCGCGTGATCGCGGCAGAACTTATCCGTGAACAGGTGCTTCACTATACAGATCAGGAGATCCCTCACGGAACGGCTGTTATTATCAATGAATTCAAAGAGAAGAATGATGAGGGAGAGGTCACTTCGGGTGATGACCGTACAGTTACCGTTATAAAGGCCGATATTATCTGCAACAGGGATTCGCACAAGGCGATCATTATCGGCAGGGACGGCCAGATGATCAAGCGTATCGGAACCGCCGCAAGAAGAAATATCGAGAAATTGCTGGACTGCAAGGTCTATCTTGATCTTTATGTAAAAGTCAGGAACGACTGGCAGAATAATGATGCCATGCTCGGTTCTGCCGGCTTGGGCAAAGATATTGACGAATAATGGATCCGTTTAACTGCCGTGGTCTTATAATCCGTTCAAGCGAGTATAAGGATAAGGACAGGCTTTTATCCGTACTTTCTGCTGACAGGGGCCTTATTACTATCTGCGCCAAAGGTGTTGCAAAACCGGGGAGCTCGTTCGGATGTTTCTCGATGCCTTATATGCTCTGTGACTTTGTTGTCTCCGTATCTCACGGATACTACTATCTTAAGGACGCGTCTATTATTGAAAGCAATTCTAAGATAATGGACAGTCTTGAGCAGATGACGGTTGCGGCGCATATCTCATCATGTCTGATGGACTGCACGTTACAGACGGAAAATGCCAGGGAAGCATATGAACTTGCGGTCTATGCATACTATAACCTTGCTAACAACAGGGATAAGTACCTGCTGATATATTCCGCGTTTAACTGGAGACTTCTTACTGTGGCGGGCTTTACCGTACAGTATGATCTCTCGGAGCCTGCATACAGAGCATCGGCCGATAAACCGAACAGATATCTGATCGACATATCCGGCAGCGGTTCGGAGCATAACAAGAATTTTAACAGACTCCTTGAAGAGCCTTCTGTAAAGGCTCTGAATTATTTTTCGACGTGCGACCTGAAGAGACTTTTTACATCATCTGCTGATAAAAAGACTGAGAAAGAGCTAAAGGATTTTACGACAGACTATCTTTCGATGCATTTCGAAAAGAACTATGATTCGCTTGCCGTGCTGGGAAATCTTTGATAAGGATATACGATCAGGCATGAATGCATAAAAAAAGCAATAGATCGATGACATTCTGGCCGGAAGTATTTGATATAGGTTTTAACTGATTGTCCCGTAAGGGTTATATGTTATAATTCACCTCGATTTATATAAGTTGAGGTTAAAAGCATGAAGAAAACTGCCAATTTCTTTAAGAGAATGATTGCTTCCGTTATGGCCTGTTCAATGATCTTCAGTCTTTGCGCATGCGATGAAGAGGATTGGGATGATGATCAGACCGAGGAATCTGTTCCGGATGAATCAGATCCGGGTAACAACGGAGGATACAGGGCTGCTGATGTAACAGCCATGCAGATGTCCGTTAACAGGGAGACCGGTGAGATGTCGATCTTACGTCCCGAACTCTCCGGTGAGCCGATGGGTGAAGCCGGCACATGGACTGTATTTGTATATCTTTGCGGTACCGATCTCGAATCAGACGGCGGCGCTGCCATAACTGATGTCGCCGAGATGTGCATGGCTACAGAAAATTCGGATTATAAGTTTGTTATTCAGACTGGCGGTACAAACCAGTGGTATTACGACGGTATTAATGCAGACAGGATCGAGCGTTTTGTTGTCGAAAACGGTGATATCACTAAAGTGTATGAAGGTGAAGACCTTCCGATGGGTGATTCGGATACTCTTGCCGATTATCTTGTCTGGGGCTTGGAGAATTATCCGGCAGACAATATGGGACTTATCCTCTGGAATCACGGCGGAGGATCCATTACCGGTGTATGCTTCGATGAGAGACACGGAGATGATGCACTTGCACTCAGAGAGGTCGACAGCGCACTTCTCACAGCCCAGCAATATATGACTGAGAAATGGGAGTTCATCGGATTTGACGCATGCCTCATGGGAAGTGTTGAAGCCGCCAATATCCTTGCCAATTATGCGAAATATATGTACGGCTCTGAAGAGATAGAACCCGGCGCAGGGTGGAACTACACCGAGATCGGAAATTTCCTTGCTGAAAATCCCGGAGCATCCGGCGCAGACCTTGGAAAGGTCGTTTGTGATTCTTTTTATCAGGGTTGTATTGATATCGGAGATTACGAGGTCTGCACACTGTCCGTAATCGACCTTTCAAAGATGGACCAGGTCGTAATGAGCTTTAACGATTTCGCGAAAGATGTTTACGAGAACGGCGAAGATGCTGACAGCCTCTCGACAATGATCCGTCAGATCGAGTCTACAGAGATCTTCGGATCAAGCGTTTCCGAAGGCGGGTGCTTCAACATGCTCGATGTTTGCGCTCTTGCTAAAAGCTGCAGTGATTATTCATCTAATGTCGCTGCCGTAAGAAGCGCGGTGGATGATGCTGTTCTCTATAAGATACACGGACCGGATCATCCGGATTCCTGCGGTCTTTCTCTATATTTCCCGGTTCAGCTCGGCGGTTCCGAGGAACTGACTGTATTCAGCGACATCTGTATCAGCCCTTACTATATGCAGTTTATTGACCGCCGTGATTTCAGCGCTTCGATCTATTACGGTGATTACGGCAGCCAGAATGCTGAGCTGGATTCCAATTACTATTATGATGCTGAGGAAGGAATATGGTATTTCCTTGAAGATAATGAATATTACGCATATGATGAAAATAGCGGAATCTACTATTACTTCAATGAAGTTACCGAGCAATGGGAAGAAATAGCAGGCAGCGGCCTTGATGCCGAACAGTATGATTACTGTTACTCCGATCAGGTATGTTCGGATTATTCCGATGACTATTATTATGATGACAGCGGATGCTGGAACTGGAACTGCAACTATGAATATGATGCTTCCTCATGTTCATACCGCTGTGCTCCCACCCAGACTAACCGTTACGATTATGCGGATTCCATCGAGAAAACAGGTGAGAGCAATCACATTAAGTTCCTCCGCGCTCCTTCAATGGATGACCAGGGAACATACAGATTTACTCTGACAAAGTATTCTCTTGACCACTGTTCTGATGTTTACGCAATGGTCTTCATGCTTGTTGACGAGAATGAGGTTATCCTTCTCGGTGATACATATGATATCGACTGCGATTGGGAAAACGGATCATTTGCAGACTTGTTTGACGGTTACTGGCTCTCGCTTCCTGACGGTCAGAATCTTTCAATGACGATCCTTGATAAGAACGATGAGTTTGTAATCTTTACTTCTCCCGTAATGCTTAACGGTGTGGAGACATATCTCCGTATCCGTATGACAATTGCAGACGGTTCGATCGAGATCGAAGGTGCCTGTGACGGTATGACGAATGGCGGTGCGGCATCCAAGAATATAACAAACCTCAAGGATGGCGATAAGATAATTCCTCTTTATACAAGCATTACGCTTGATGATGATATGACGGAATCCTTGTACATGGGTGAAGAATATACCGTAAGCGGTAATGTTGAGCTTGTATATGGTCTTCTCTTTGAAGGTGACTTCCTGTACACATTCATTATCGAAGATATATACCGTGATTACCTTATGACTGATTTCACCGCTTTCACTGTTGATGAGAATGGTGATGTCTGGTTCTATGAGGATTAATCTGATCTGATACAGAAAAAAAAGAACTAAGGGGCTGTCTCACAAGTGCGGGACAGCCCCTGTTAGTTTTTGATCGCTTTTATTATATATTTCTGTCGGAAGATCAGCCGTAATACACAGCTCGGGTTATCTATCAAACATTTAAGAAATATATATGACACGATTTTTATGCATAAATAATTTATAATCATTTCAGAAATATAAAGCGAAGAAAGGAACAGCCCTATGAATCCTTCAACAACCCCTTCGCACCGTATAGGTGAAGCCCTTGTCAGAATTATAGATAAAAACGGAAATCCCGTGGCCGGTAAGGAACTTGTGCTTAATCAGAAGTCTCATGAATTTCTTTTCGGAAGCGGAGCTTTTGATTTTCTTTACTATGCCGAAATGCCCGGCGGTCCTGACAGGATCGAAAAATGGCTCGCTCTTATGAATTACGGTACTCTTCCTTTTTACTGGGGAAGATATGAACCCAAGGAGGGAGAGCCTCAATTTGAGTTCCTTATGAAAGCCGCTAAAACATTAAGAGCCAATAATGTGACTCCCAAGGGACATCCTCTTTGCTGGCATACGGTCTGTGCTGACTGGCTTATGGATTATCCGGATGAAGTCATAATGGACAAGCAGCTTGCGAGGATCAACAGGGAAGTAACGGCTTTTAAGGGTGTTATCGATTTCTGGGATGTTATCAACGAAGTTGTTATTATGCCTGTTTTCGATAAATACGATAACGCCGTAACCAGACTCTGCAAAAGATATGGAAGGGTGAATCTCGTAAAGGAAGTTTTCGCTGCTGCAAAGGCTGCAAATCCTGATGGAACTTTCCTGATCAATGATTTCAACACATCACCTAATTATGAGAAGCTTATCGAGGAATGTCTTGATGCAGGTGTTGAGATCTCCGCAATCGGCATTCAGTCCCATCAGCATCAGGGCTATTGGGGTGAGGCAAAGCTTCGTGATGTGCTAAAGAGATTCGGAAGATTCGGTCTGCCGATCCATTTTACTGAGAATACTTTGATCTCCGGTGAGATAATGCCTGCTTATATTGAGGACCTTAACGACTGGCAGGTTGATGAATGGCCTACAACCGATGAGGGTGAAGCAAGACAGGCAAGAGAATGGGAAGAGATGTACAGGATCCTCTTTGCAGATCCCAACATCAAGGCCATTACAGGCTGGGATTTCGCTGACGGAGCATGGCTCAATGCGCCTTCAGGTCTTGTCACAAAGGATAACAGATGCAAGCCTGCTTATGATAAGCTCCTGAGCCTTGTTAAGGGCGAGTGGTGGACAAAAGGCGAGGTAATCCGTACAAACAGCGACGGCCTTGTTACAGTTAAGGGTACAAAGGGTACATATGAGATAGAAGGCGTCAACGGCGTAATCACTGTTGGTTCCGAGCCTTCTGAAACAACACTGGTAATGTAATAAACCGGTATGGAGGATCTCAGATCTTCCAGTGATCAGGATAAAGCATGATATATTCGGGCTTTGCGAGTCTTTCATCTATGAGGAGCGCAAAGCCCGTATCATTCTCGGTTCTGATAACACGGCCGACAGCCTGAAGGACTTTCTGCCATCCTGGGAATCTGTAAGCAAAAGAGAATCCGTCACCGAATTTCTCCGAGTAGTAATTGCTTAATATCTGACGTTCGGGAGTAATCTTGGGCAGTCCCACACCGACAATGACAACGCCTGTAAGCTTATCACCGACAAGGTCAATGCCCTCACCGAAGTGGCCTCCCAATACCGCTGCACCGATAAGAAGTCCGTCGTAAGGTTCACTGAAGCTCTGCAGAAATTCATCTTTCTCGACACCCGTCATATCTGTGACCTGGGTGATTATCTTATATCCCGTGATGCCTCTTTTACTGAGTTCTGTCCCGATCTCCGGCATTATCTGGTTCATGTACTCGAATGAGGGGAAGAATATCATATGGTTGCCGGTCCTTCCGGCCAGGCAGTCAGTGATCTTTAATACAAGATCATACCTGGTGACCGAACGGTTCTTATATGTTGTCGATATGTCCGAGTCGATCATTATCTCGAGGTTTTCGGGCGGGAAGGGCGAAGGAAGCCTTAAGAAAGACGAATAGTCGCAGTCCGGCCCCACAAGGCAGTTACGGTAGTATTCGTAAGGCGTAAATGTTGCCGAAAAGAATATGACCGACATACGGTCTTTGATTATATAGTCCAGCTTTGCCGCGCAGTCAAGGCAGTCCAGGGTTATAGTAATGTCACCGTTGTCCCGCGATGCCGTCGTTATATATGCGTTGTCGAAATAATGCTCCAGTACAGTAAGGAAAAATCTTGCCTCAAAGAAGAATTTGACCGCAGTTCTCCTGCAGACACCCTGTTCGAGATTATCCAGGATGGGTGACAGATTTCTTATCGTGAACCAGAGCTTCGCATAGAGCTGCCTTGGCGGCTGCCTCATGGCTTCCCAGTTCTCTGTCATTAAGACTTTATTCTCATCTGCCTGTTCCATCAGCTTGAAGCCGGAACTTGAGGAATCGAAGCATGTTCCGATATTCACGAAATAATTGCGTAACTGGTGGAGCATCGTCTCGATCTTGGTGTTGCGGCCCTTGAAATCTTTTATCATCTCGTCGATAAGACTTAACGAGAACGAGGCGGAGAACATATCGCGGCCTCTGTCGATCATGTTGTGCGCCTCGTCGACAAGGACAGCGATCCTCTGGTTGCCCGGTTCTTTGGAAGCAAGTGAAACCCTTGGGCTGAAGATATGGTTATAGTCGCCGATGACAACAGTGCAGTAATTCATGGTGTCGATCATGAATTCATGAGGGCAGATGCCGTGTTTCAGGGCGATCTCAGTGATCTTCTCGGGCGTGATGTTGTCGATCAGCAGAGATTCAGCCAAAGCGTCCTTGAGCTTTCCGTAGTAATCCTTGGCAAGGGGACAGAATTTGGCATCACATTCCGTTCCGAACGGACACATCTTTTCCTTGGACCTTAATGTTATGGATCTTAATATAAGCCCCTGTCTGCGCATCTGGTCAAGTGTGGCTTCCGCTACACCCCTCGTGGCCTCTTTAGCTGTCAGATAGAAGATCTGGTCATATCTGTTCTTGATAAGTCCTTTTACTGCAGGGTAGAGCACTGAGACTGTCTTTCCGATGCCCGTTGGAGCCTCGACGAAGAATGCCTCACCGGAATTCAGCGCCAGAAGGGCTTTCTTCATGAATTCCTTCTGGCCCGGTCTTATGTTATCGAATGGAAACCTTATGGTTGTCACGCTGTCCATCAGACTTGACTGATAGTCGAGCAGTGTTTTCGCAAAAACACAATATTCCGCACAGGTTTCCTCCCAAAAGCTCTCAGCTTCCTCAAATGACATCGTGTATGTGTTCTCGTAGCTGTCGAGAGTCGTGATTGACACATATCTCAATGTCAGCGAGATATCCAGCGTATCCGAATTAGTGAGAAGATACATTGCTCCATAGAGCTTTAACTGGGTTACATGCTCCGGGCGGACAAGCGCCTCAAAGCTCTCTTTGGTTGAATTAAATGACTTGATCTCGAAAAGCATCGGCGTTTTGCCGTTTTCGAGCATCATGGCATCGAACCTTCCGTTGACGGATAGGCATATCCCGTCTTCGGAGATGAAGTCATAAAGCAGTGCTTCCTCGGTTACGACTATATCCCCGTAAGCCTTTTTCAGGTCGGAAAAGACCCTCTGATGGAGCCTTGTTCCTTCAACCGCCGATACAGAACCGTAGGACCCGCCGGCAAGATTGCCGCGGCGCGAAATATAGGCTGCCAGATCTGTAACGGAGACGCTAATTTTGTTCATATTGAGATTATAACCTAATGAAGATATATGTCCTTATTGAAAATTAATTCTTCTTGTTATAAAATCAAACGCGCACGCAGATGTGGTGGAATTGGCAGACGCGCTAGCTTCAGGTGCTAGTGGGAGCAATCTCGTGCGGGTTCAAGTCCCGCCATCTGCACCAAGTCTTAAAGACTGTCTCAAAATGGGACAGTCTTTTTTGTTGAGTGTAAGGTATTATCTGTATATACCAATTAAAAGGAACGTATTATCGTGATTCTTATATTTGACTATTTCGAGACATTGCTTAACAGCAAAAGCATAGATTTTAACCGCGGTCTCAAAGTCCTGTGGGAGAATTATTATCAAGACAAGTGCAAGTTCGAGGATATGAAGGAATACGGGGAGGAATTGTTCCGTCGGCTTATGTTAAGGCATGCGGAAGGAAAAGAATTCCCGTTCGTGAAGGAAGAGATTACTTCGTTTGCCGGACGGTTCGGCGGGGACAAAACCCATATGAGCGCGGATGAGGAAGCGGATTTCCTGATGCTGTGCAATGAATTTGAACTTGATCCCTGCATGGTAAGTTTTCTTGAAGAATGCAGGCAGAAAAATATTCCGATGTATGTTCTGTCGAACAGCAGCTTCAGCGGAGAGGCTCTTATGGAGGTCCTTAACAGATTCGGCATAGGCAAATACTTTAGCAAGCTATGGTCCAGTGCGGATTTTGGCAGGATAAAGCCCTGCAGGGATTTTTTTGAATTGGCGATAAGTCATGCTTTGAAAGAGAATCCTCAAGAAGACAGAAAAGAAATCATTTTTATCGGTGATATATACGAGACGGATGTTGAAGGCGCATATAATGCCGGAATAAAGAGTGTTTGGCTTAACAAAAACGGCGGAGCCGATGAGAAAGGCCTTGCTGCATATATTTGTACTTCTTCAGGGCAGCTTGCCGGTATATTGCCGGGTTAATTATTTCCTTAATGATATAATTGCTCTGTGCGAAAATGCTTTTCGCGCGGGGATAATAGAAATATGACGGGAGAGTAGTATGAAAAAAATAAATATTGCTTCACTTGCATTATGTGCATTTATTGCCATGGGAACTCTTGCGGGATGCACCTCATCTTCAGGGAATGACGGAACTTCAGCCGGCACTTCCGGAACCGCAGCACAGGAAGCAACTTCAGAGACTACAGTGCTTTCACCAATAACGGTGGAAACGTCTGCGGTTGTTGCGTCTGAATCCGGAGAGTCACCTGTAAGCCCGGAGTCTCCGGGCGTTGTGGTTATTGAATCTGCACCTGTTGTTGAACCTGCGTTTGATGAAAACTTAGTTTTAGATGGCGAACTTCAGGAATATGCCAATACTTTTATCACTAACTTTGTCGAACAATACTTTCCGGATTATGAAAGGGACTACGATAATATCGAACAGTGCCTCGATTTTGTTCATATTTATCTGAAGATCAATTCCTCGAATTCGGTCGGTTATGAACAGAAAGGTGATCTCAGTTATGAGACTTTTTCGACATCAAAAGCTCAAAGCATTATTATCAGATATTTCGGAGCCGCTCTCAGTGATGAAGACTGCAAGGCCTTGAATGCTCCGCCTTCAACTTATGGTGACCAGCCAGCCGGACCGTTCTATGAGGATGGAAAGATCTGGTATCAGGCAGGGGCAGGCGAAGGCTACAATCAGATCGGCATAGTTAACGGGATTTATAATAACGGTAACGGAAACCTGACTTTGGACTTTACCATCTATTCGATCGATATGGAGACATTCTGGGATCTGAGCAGCAGTGATCTCAAAGCATATTACAGGCTGACACCTTATGAAGCAGATAATAACAGTACGCTTACGAAGGGAAGAAGCGGCAGGGCTGTAGTCGGTGTGGCGCAGTCAGGCGATTATTATCTGATCTCATACGATACTTAATATTTGTCGGGTAAACATATGCTGAACGAAGGGTGTTAAGTCCGGCAAATAAAGATATACTAATTAAATGTGAAAAAGCAATCCAATAAGAAACTGCGAGGTTCCCTATGTACAATCTGTTCATCAACACAGGAAAAGAGTTAGGACACATCAATCCTGAGATCCAGGGCCATTTTTCCGAGCATCTCGGAAGATGCATCTATGAAGGCATCTATGTCGGTGAGAACTCGGATATCCCGAATACCAACGGAATGCGAAATGATGTCGTTGAGGCATTGAAAGAGATGAAGATTCCGGTCCTGCGCTGGCCGGGCGGATGCTTTGCCGATGAATATCACTGGAAGGATGGCATCGGTCCCAAGGAATCACGCAAGAAGATGATCAATACCAACTGGGGCGGCGTTACCGAGGATAACAGTTTCGGTACTCATGAGTTCATGGAACTGGCAGAGCAGCTCGGCTGCAAGACATATATCAACGGCAATGTCGGAAGCGGCACCGTAAGAGAGATGAGCGAGTGGGTTGAGTACATGACTTTTGACGGCGTATCCCCGATGGCTGATCTCAGAAGAGCCAACGGAAGGGAAAAGCCGTGGACTGTCGATTATTTCGCAGTAGGCAACGAGACATGGGGCTGTGGCGGAAACATGGTTCCTGAGTACTATGCAAACCTCTATAAGCAGTACCAGACATTTGTTAAGAACTACGATCAGAACAAGAAGATCAAGAAACTTGCAGTAGGTCCTACCGATAAGGATTACAACTGGACAGAGACACTTTTGCGTGAGTGCTTCAGACAGCAGGGATCATTCCCGCAGAATTTCGGATACATGGACGGTCTCACGCTCCATTATTACACCCTTCCTTATGACTGGGATCATAAGGGAAGCGCAACCGGATTCAACGATAAAGAATGGTACATGACGCTTGCAAAGACTTTCGCTATGGAGGAATTCATCGAAAAGCATTCTGCTATCATGGACAGGTATGACCCTGACTGCAGGATCGGTCTCATGGTTGATGAGTGGGGCACATGGTATGACGTAGAGGAAGGAACCAATCCGGGATTCCTCTATCAGCAGAACACAATAAGGGATGCCCTTATCGCTTGCATCAACCTTAATATCTTCAACAAGCACTGCAAGAGAGTAAAGATGGCCAACATCGCCCAGCTCGTTAATGTTCTGCAGGCTGTAATCCTCACAGAAGGCGATAAGATGATAAAGACGCCAACTTATTATGTATTCAAGATGTTCAGCTGCCATCAGGACGGTGAGCTTCTTGAAAGCTCCGTCAACACTGACAGGATCGGTCTTGAGGATCAGTACATGGTACCGAACCTCCACGAATCAGTGTCAAAGGGTAAGGACGGAAAGATCCACATCACATTGGGCAATCTTTCCTGCTCTGAAGTATATGATGTCAGAAGCACCCTTATGGGAAGTGTTATCAAGTCCGTTAAGGCAACGATCGTCGGCGGAAAGATGGATGATCACAATACGTTTGACGAGCCGGACGTCGTAAGAGAGAAGGTTTTCGATGCCGTTACCTTCGAAGGCGACAAGCTCAGCTTTAAGATCCCTGCTTCCAGCGTAATGCATATCGAAGTAGAGATCTGAGATGCCGAAGATCTGCACGCGCTGTCTGCTGCGTGACTTCAGCAAGGAACAGTACGAGAAGATAATAGTTGAAGGAATCAAAGCTCTCCCTGAGGGGGAGCTTGTTCCTGATGACGTGGTTTCAGAAAGGCTTTCAATCTGTCAGGAGTGCGAAAAGATCAACCGCGGGACATGCCTTGCGTGCGGCTGCTTTGTCGAGATAAGGGCAGCGACAAAGAAGGGAAAGTGTCCTTACCGGAAATGGTAAACTGAGTTTTTTGTTGTTGGATCCCGGCAGATTCCCGGCATTTGCATAAGCTGTTTAAAATTCTTTCGAAAAATTTTCAAATAATAGACCCCCTGTGCATTTTACATCGTCATATAGGTAAAAGATGACAAAGATCATCGTAAAAACCGGAGGTGTAAATATGTATTGTTCAAGATGTGGTTCTTTTGTTGAAGAAGGTAGAGATTTCTGCGCGAACTGCGGAACCAAAGTGGGTATCTTTAACGGTTATTCAAGGATCGACAGGATCAATATGAGGACCGCTGAAGTTGATGAACTGGATCATATGATCGAATACTTTGGTAAAAAACAGGATCTGTATGATGAAGTAACTGATTGTGAGAAAAACGTTGATTACTACAGCAATCCCAATGTTGTGTTCAAGGGATTTACCGGCAGACCGTTAAAGGCAATTGGGCTGATACTTACGATCGTATCATGTGTACTATGTTACATTTCGGCAATAGTAGCCTCAATGGTTAAAAATATATATCTGTATATTATTGTTGCAGTTTTAGCTCTATTTATTGCTGCCGGTGTAATACTCATAATTGCCGGGGTAAAGAAAAGCAACAGGTTTTACCTTAACAGCAATTTCAAGAAAGCGCTAATTGTTAAGGACAATAAACTGAGGATCGTCGAACTTCAGGCAGAACTTTATGAACATTATGAGAATTACGGATATTGCTGCATAGGATTTGAATACTCCAACCCTTTAATTCTTAACCTGATCAGAAATACCATTGTTTCCGGACAGGCTGATTCCATTAAAGAAGCTTTAAATATTCTGAAGCAGAATGAACGCTTTTCAAATCTGGAAACGCTTGTATCACAGACAGCGGTATCTGCAGCGGAGGCAGCTGCAGCTGCAGAACGCGCAGCTGCTTATGCGGCTTATAGAAGATAAGGTATGTGTATCTATGGAAAATGACATGGAGAATAATGTTCCGTTTCTGACAAGATTTTTCAGAGCCAGGGCTGAGGATGTGGAGATACCGGATATTGATCTTCCGGTTCAACCCAAAAGTGAATGATCATGCTGTAACTGAAATACACAGTGCAGTTAATTGCAGACAAAAAAGGTATAATTTGATTGAGGTAAGTTTTTATGGCAGGCAATGATAATTCAGACAATAATCTTTTCGATAATTATGCGGAACTCGTAAAAAGGGCAAAAGCAGGAGACGAATCCGCTTTTGAAGAGATATATGAGAGTACTAAAAGGTTCGTTTTTGTTACATCTTTCGAGATCTTGAAAAATGAACAGGATGCTGAAGATGTCATGCAGGAGGTTTACCTCAACCTTTTTAAGAAGATCGATACGATCAAAAATGAAAAGGCTTTAATGAGATGGCTGGCGGTAGCGGCTGTCAACAGATCCAAAGACAAAATCAAATATTCAAAAAATGAAGCTTCCTACGAGGACTTTGCTGCCAATGAAGCTGATATTACCGGAGATGATGATCTTGAACATCTTCCTGATGCCCTCATTTTGGAGAAGGATAAGAGGGATATCTTCTATAAGATAATGCGTAAAGAGTTATCTGATGTTCAGTTTCAGTCGGTCTTGCTGTACTATTACGATCAACTGGACGTGTCTGAGATTGCCCAAATAATGGATTGTTCCAAGGATACGGTCAAGACAAGACTTAAGCTGGCACGCGTAAGGATCAAAAAAGGAATCCTGGAATTCGAGAAAACCAACAAGATCAAGCTTCTTGGCGGTCTTGCCGGTGCAGGAAACCTCGGTAACTTCTTCTCTGAATTCTACAGGAATACAAATATACCTGCTGTCAAGCCTTTTCCGGTCAAGATTGGATTGGGTACCAAGGTTGCAGCGAAAACTGCATCAAAAGCAGCAGTCAAGTCTGCGGCAGGTGCTTCCACTAAGGCTGCTGCAGGGACTTCATTACCCAAGGTTCTCGGGATCATTGGGGCTGCGGTATTAGGAATTGGAGTTGTCGTAGGCACAACTTTGGTAATAAAGAACATGGCAGGGGATCAAAATAAAGAAAGCCCTACATATGAAACGGATTATGATGACGAGGAATTAATTGCTGACAATGACGTAATGATAACAGAAACCTCTGTTACCGATAAACCTGAACCTGCGGAGACAACCGGACGTGTGATTACGGTAACTGATGCGGTGAGTGAGACATATTCATCCTTTTCAACTGATGGTGTATCTACCTGGCCTGTTGACTATTTTTATAAGATTCCCAGGGTTGATATTGAAGGTGTTAATACGGATGACGTTAATACCAGGATAATGGCTGATTTGGAACAGTATCATGATAATCCCTATTATTCCGGACAGGCTTCATATGTTGAATATGTATACAGCATAGATGATGATGTAGTATCTGTTCTTGTGTTGGTTGATGAGGGTTTGAAGAATTGTAATTCAATGATTGGCGGCCCGGATATATATTTTACTTACAATATTTCAATTGATTCCGGTGATTTGCTTGAACCTGAAGAGTTGATTGAATTGCGCGGCTTAACAGATGACAAGTTTTTTGAATCTGTGGATCTTTGTTTGCTGAATGTTTTTTATGAGTCTTTTGCAGAGAGGTATTTCGGTGAAGAGATTGTTAGTCCTGAAATGTCATATGAACAGATAAAGCCGTTTGTATCTCCTGAAGGACACATTTGCGTTGTTGCTCCAATGGTTTACAATCCCCGTTATTTAATAAATCAATCTGATGCAGAAAACACAGTTCTAATTGATCTGGCTTCAGTAAAACAGGTTTCTTTCGCCGGTTTTGAATATTATACTGATGCACCTTTGCCTGATGAGAACGTAAGTTATAATGTAACAGTTTATGATGCTGATTCCGGATTTGAAAAGAGGGATTATGGTAAATATAAGATCCCGCAGATTGAAATAGACGGGCAAAAGGTTGATGGTTTAGATTCATTTATTAAGCGATCAATAAATCTGTATTATCCAGATATCATTCACACCGAGTGTCCGGAAGAGTCCGTTTTCTCTGAATCAACTGATTCCGCTTATACATATTTTGTTGGAGACGGATTTGTATCTGTTTGTTTCCGGCTGAATTATTCTTCCGGCAGCGGAGTTAATGCCAGGGTCCGGCCATATAAATACTTTGTATTCAACATTTCCCTGGAAAATGGAGATTTTTTGAAACCATCGGACTTTATAGAAATGTGCGGTGAAACTGACAAAGATTTCTTTGAAACAGCGGAGCAATCGGGTTTATTTACTGATTCGGGATTCAAAAATGTAACATTTGACTGTGTTACTCCGTTTATGTCTCAGGACGGGCATCTGTGTTTTGTCGTAAACCCTGTTTGTTATGGAGGATACAATGCCGGAGAACTCCTATATGATACTGTAGATGGCAGAATAGTGGATTTTGCGTAATATACTCATAGAACATCATGATTTGATAGTTTTTTCTGTTATCAGTTGCGTTCAAGTCCCGATAATATATAATACTGTCGTCTAATTTGACATAAATCAAAGGATACGTATCATGATCTATTTTGATAACAGCGCAACAACATTTGTATCTGAAGGCGTCAGGGCAAAGATAGTTGAACTCACGGAGGATTCATTGTCCGCTAATCCGGGAGCGCTTCATAAGCTCGGAACAAAGGCTTTTTCTCTGTATGACAGCATCAGAAAAGAGACTGCAGATATCCTTGGCGCCAAGACTGAAGAGATCTTCTTCACGTCCTGTGCCACCGAGAGCGCCAATACTGCCATAAAAGGCTACATGAGCCGCAATAAGAGGGCCGGAAATGCTGTTATCTCTACAAGGACTGAGCATAAGGCAACTCTTGAATGCCTTGATTATTTGGCAGACCTGGGATACGAGATCCGTTATGTTAAGGTCGGACCCGACGGAAAGCCTGATACTGATAGTCTTAAGGAAGAACTTGGCAAGGGAGGCGTTGCGCTGGCTTGCTTTACGCTCGTTAATAATGAGACAGGTTCGGTGCTTCCTTTCGAGAGCATCGCGAAAACAATTAAGTCTGTATCTCCGTCAACTGCAATTTATCTTGACTGCGTTCAGGCATTAGGGAAGATGCCTGTAAATCTTTCTGCATTGGGTGTCGATATGTGTTCTTTTTCAGGACATAAGATCCATTCGATTAAGGGCAACGGAGTCTTATATGTCAGAAAAGGTGTCAGGATAGACCCGCTGATATTAGGCGGCGGTCAGCAGGATGGAATGCGTTCGGGCACACAGAGTCCGGTTCTGGCCGGAGCTTTTCTTGAGGCTCTGAAAGAAGTAAGTACCGGTATTGAGGAAAGCGCGGAGAAGATCGGAGAGATCAATTCATATCTTCGAAAAGAACTTTCCGCAAGAGGCGCTATGATCCTGTCGCCTGATGACGCTCTTCCATATGTGCTCAATGTTTCTTTCGAAGGATTCGAATCTGAGACGATGCTTCATTGTCTTGAGATCTATGATATTTATGTCTCAACGGTATCGGCATGTTCCGCAAAGCAGAAGAAGGTCTCTTATGTGCTTCTCGAAATGGGTGTGGACAGAAAGATTGCGGCAAACGCCGTAAGGCTCAGTTTTTCGAGAGAGAATACAATGGATGAGGCAAAAGAGTTTATTAAATGTGTTGATATGATCTATGATCAGTTTTTAGTGAAGTGAGGATATAAGAGATGGGTAATGTCCTTTTGGCAAGAATGGGAGAGATCACACTTAAGGGTCTTAACAGAGGCTCTTTTGAGATACAGCTTAAGAGCAATCTTAAGTACAGACTTAAGAAATTCGGCAATCTGAAGATATATCAGAGCCAGAGCAGGATCTGGATCGAACCGAAAGAGGAGGATAATCCGAATTTTGCAAGCATGACGGCTGCTGAAGGTATTATGAAGGCTGTCTGCCAGGTGTTCGGAATTGTTTCCGTTAGCCTCGCGAGAAAGTTCGAAGGTGATTTTGAATCCATTAAGGAGAATGCTGCCGCATGCGTTAAGGAACTGCTTGAGTGCAATCCCGGTTATAGAACATTCAAGGTCGAGAGCAAGCGCGGCAACAAGACATTCTCTATGACTTCCCCGGTGATCTGCGATGAGCTCGGCGGTTTTATTCTGGATACATTTCCGGAACTTACTGTAAAGGTAAAGAATCCTGATTTTGTCCTTAATGTCGAGATAAGAGAATCCAATTATGTTTATTCCGGCAAGATGATGGCTCACAGAGGACTTCCTGTCGGAACATGCGCCAAGGGAATGCTCCTTCTGTCCGGCGGTATCGACAGCCCTGTTGCCGGATTCATGATGGCTTCGAGAGGAATGCCTCTGGATGCCGTATATTTCCATTCATATCCGTATACTAGCGATCTTGCGAAGCAGAAGGTCATAGATCTTGCGAAGATCGTGTCCGGTTATTCGGGACGAATGACACTCCATGTCGTAAACTTCACTCAGATCCAGCTTCATCTCTATAAGCATTCGCCCCAGGATATGCTCACTGTTACGATGAGAAGGATAATGCTTCAGATCGCCGAAAAGCTTGCGGAGAAGAATGACTGCAAATGCCTTATAAC
>CACYRM010000004.1:0-3790 GCA_902776845.1 Oscillospiraceae bacterium | reverse complement strand
ACCAATGAAGTCGTTAAGATGCCTGTATTAAGACCTCTTATCGGAATCGACAAGCAGGCAACCTGTGATATTTCGCGTGATATCGGTGCTTTTGAGACATCTATACTTCCATATGAGGATTGCTGCACCGTATTTGTTGCAAAACATCCAAAGACACATCCTCATCCGGAGGATATAATCGAGGCAGAGAAAGATCTCGATATAGAGGAACTTGTCGAAGCTGGTGTGGCCGGAACAGAAGATATTGTTATCGATCCGTTCTGATAAGTTAGGAAAGAAGGCAAAGGGTTTTGAGAATAGGAAAGCTTACAGACGAGCAATTGGAGTCTCTTGTATTGTCAAGACTGCCTCAACTGTCCAGTAATACGTTATCTGGCGCCGGCATCGGTGCCGACTGCGCATGGCTCAAGACTGGCGAAAATCTTCTGGTCACTTCTTCAGATCCGATAACTGCCGGCGGCAGCGAATCTGGAACGCTTGCTATTCATGTATCCTGTAATGATATTGCCGCATGCGGAGTAAAGCCGACAGGAATTCTTATTGTTATCATCGCTCCTCCGACTGCTTCAGAAGATGAGATAGTCTCTATCGTCGAGCAGGCGAGCAGTGAGGCAGGCAAGCTCGGTGTCGATATTGTGGGAGGACATACTGAGGTTTCTGACTGCGTAAACAGATTTGTTGTTATCTCGACCGCGTTTGGTGTCGTTAAGAAGGGCAGTCCTGTTCCTTTGGGACACGCTATGCCCGGAGATAAACTTATAATCACAAAGACCGGAGCGATCGAAGGAACTTTTATAGCTGCAAATGAACACAGAAGCAAGCTTGAAGGAAAAGTATCTCCTGAACTGATCGCGGAAGCCAAGACTTACGGGGAGCTTATCTCCGTTGTAAAAGAGGGCATTGTTCTCGGTTCACTGGCTTCTGCTGAAGGTTTGGTCAGAGAAGACGGTTTCCCAAGATCCTGTGTAAATCTTATGCATGATGTCACCGAAGGCGGAGTGGAAGGCGCTGCTTTTGAGATGGCTGATTATTCAAAGACCGGAGTAGTATTGGATCAGCGTCTTGTTCCGTTTACTGACTGTTCAAGGGAGATCTGCGGCGCTTTGGGACTTGATCCTTACAGGCTGATCTCTTCAGGAGCACTCATGATCGCTTCGTCTGAGCCTGACAGAGTTATCGGCGCATTAGCTGCCGAAGGCATAAAAGCAACCGTGATAGGTGAGTTTACCGATGTTTCCGAAGGCGCGAAAACTATTGGAACCGACGGAGTTGCAAGACCTATGCCGGCACCTTCGGCTGATGAGATCTATAAGATCTGAAATTTATTTTCTTTTTGCAACGTTTTTACGGGCTTAGTTGTATCTATAATAAAACTAAGCCTGTTTTATTTTCGCGGATGATTCAGGAAATATGGGGAGGTCTTATGAAAAAGGTTTTTGTATTGCTTACTGCTGTTTTAATGGTTTTAGGCTGTTCCTGTTCTCTCAAACCTTCGCAATCTCATGATCGTTCTGCCGGTCAGACAGCTTCTAATACAGGCGCGGGACTGATCCATTTTGATTATCCCGATCAGCTCGTGCATACGGATGGCGGTTCTGCTTCAATGACGATCTATAAATGCGGTGCCTGCTTTTATGCATGCGAAGACGGCCAGCAGATCTGGTCGGCATTGTACTCTGCTCCTTTGGAAATGGAGGAAGGTGAGTTTATCCATGTTGATGCCGAGTATGAACTTGTTTACGGCGGTGTGGCCGGATATATGGGCAGCAAGCATGTTAAAAAAGTCAGCAACGAGAAAGAACTGACTTTGAATGAAGTTGCTGATTTGATGATAATTCCTCTTTATGACAAGGACGAAAGCACTTTCGCGGGACTGCGCCTGATAATCAAAGACGGTAAGAATTATCTAATGTGCAGAGATCCGCTTCTCAAGTACAGGCTTTATGATGACAATGCGAATCTTCTATGTACCGGTGACGCTTCAATGACCTGCGCTGCTTATCTCGAGGACGGAAGCGATAAGACTATAGATTACGGCAGTTCAAGTCAGCTTCCGTTCTATGTGATAAAGATAGAAGGTGTCTATTATGCTTATTCCAGGTATGATGGCTTTAACAAGTGGACTCTGCTCCTGAATATGGATCTTGAGAATAAGCCTGTCGGATTTGATCTTGACGACGGTAAGACAATAAAAATAGGCGGTTCCAGTGTTTATAAGGTAAACGGCGGAAATGAAAACTATGTAAATGCTCCCATGTTTGAGCAGACCGAAAGGCTCACGGAGATCAATTATTCCGTACTCAACAGTGAAGCTTCTGCCGGACACTGGGAGGAGTGTCCTCCATATGAGAACGGTGATCTGTACAGATATATGTACAGCGGTGAAGAATATCTTATCTTCCGTCTTGATGACAGGTTCTATGTGTTTTTCGAAAAGAACAGCAACACGGATACTGATGAGTTCCTTGGAATATTTGATAAGCCCGAGGATGTTGATGCCGCAATAGGCAGAACCTGATATCTAAAAGCATAAATATCTGATTCTGCCTTGATTGTGTATACGCTTCACGGTATATCTTTTACCATTGTTCAGACTTTTCATAAGTGCGATAATATCAGCAAGAATATTTAACTTTTTGACTGGAGCATTATTATGAAAGCACTGATCCTCAATTCCGGTCTGGGTCACAGAATGGGAGTCTTAACGTCCGAGCAGCCTAAATGCATGACGGAGATATCCTCCCATGAGACTATTCTATCGCGTCAGCTGAATATACTTTCTGAAGCAGGAATAAGGGATGTTGTTATCACGACCGGTTATTATGATGCTCTGCTGGTAAGTTACTGCAACAGCCTGGATCTTCCGATCCATTATACTTTCGTTAAAAACCCAGTCTATGACAAGACGAATTATATCTACAGCATCTATTGTGCCCGTGAATATCTGGATGACGATATCCTTCTGATGCACGGAGACCTTGTTTTCGAGAATGAGGTATTTGACAGAGTACTCTCATCACAGGTATCGTGCATGACCGTATCATCTACTATGCCGCTTCCCGAGAAGGATTTCAAAGCAGTTATAAAAGACGATAAGGTCGTTAAGGTCGGCGTTGAATTCTTTAATGATGCCATGTATGCGCAGCCCTTATATAAGCTCCTGAAGGATGACTGGAAGATATGGCTCGGTAAGATCGTCGAGTTCTGTGAGAGCAACAATGTAAAAGTCTATGCTGAGAATGCGCTTAACGAACTGGACGGCAGGGCGGATATCTCTGCGCTTGATATTACTAACCTTCTTTGTGCTGAGATCGATAATCCCGATGACCTTGCTGTTGTTACTTATAAACTGAGCGAAGTCGAGAACCGTAAGGTCTATATGTGCTTTGCCACTGATATCATCCATGGCGGACATATTGCGATAATCAGGAAGGCGAGGAAGCTCGGCAAGCTTATAATCGGCGTGCTGTCCGATGAAGCGGTTGAATCCTACAGGCGTAAGCCTCTCATTCCTGCTTCGGACCGCAAGATGATGTTCGAAAATATATCAGGCGTTTATAAAGTCGTTGACCAGCGCACTCTTTCTTATGCCGAGAATCTTATGAAATATAAGCCGGCCATTGTCGTTCACGGTGATGACTGGCTCTCCGGATTCCAGCGTCCCGTGCGTGATGAAGTCACTTCAGTCCTTGCTTCATACGGCGGAAAACTGGTTGAATACCCGTATTATTATGATCCCAAGTACGCAAAGATCGATTCTATGATATACCCGGAAGATGCCGGAGGTTCG
>CACYRM010000003.1 GCA_902776845.1 Oscillospiraceae bacterium | reverse complement strand
GGTTAACGCAAAGATGAAGCAGAAGAACGGACTTCTCTGATTCTGTTAATTAAGTGATTTTGAGGGGATCGTGTTTAACCGCGGTCCCCTTTTGTTTTCAAGGAGGTATCCCAATGACTGACTACAGACTTATGACAATTGATGATTACCCTGAAGCATACGCTCTCTGGATCGAATGCGGCAACGGTCTTAATGACAAAGACGATTCGCGCGAAGGTATCGAAAAGTATCTGAAGCGCAACCCATCAACCTCATTTGTCGCTGTTTGTGAGGGCCGTGTTGTTGGTGTAATATTATGTGGTCACGACGGAAGGCGCGGAATCATCCAGCACGCGTGCGTTTCACCTGCTCACAGACGTGAAGGCATCGGCGGAAAGTTAGTGGAACTTGCACTTGATGCGCTTAAGGCTGAAGGCATTAACAAAGTCCTCTTAGTCGCGTTCAAAAAGAATGCCGGCGGAAACGCTTTCTGGGAAACACAGGGATTCACCCTCCGTGAAGATCTGAACTACCGTAATAAGGCTCTGGCTGAGATGGTCAGAATCGATCCTGATTACGTAAAGGAGTAAAACATATGGCAAAGAAAATGTGGGCCGGACGCTTCGAGAAAGCAACCGACAAAGAAGTAAACGATTACAATTCTTCCCTTCCGTTTGACTGCAAGATGTACAGTCAGGATATTGAGGGATCGATAGCTCATTCTCAGATGCTTGCAAAGCAGGGCGTTATATCTGAAAAGGATGCCGAGGATATCAAAAACGGTTTGTTATCTATAAAAGAAGATATCGAGAACGGCAAACTCACATTCGATTCGGATGCCGAAGATATCCATATGTTCATCGAAGAAGAGCTCACAAACCGCATCGGTGATGCAGGCAAGCGTTTGCATACAGGCCGTTCACGCAACGACCAGGTAGCTCTTGACCAGCGTCTTTACATGGTTGATGAAGCCGGCGAGATCATTGAGCTTCTTGATGACCTCATCGACGAACTCGTTGATATTGCTAAAGCAAATACCGAGACTTATATGCCTGGTTACACGCATCTTCAGAGAGCGCAGCCTATTACTTATGCTCACTATCTCTCAGCCTATATCGAAATGTTCAAGCGTGATATTGACCGTATCAATGAAGCCAAGGACCGCGCAAACGTCTCACCTCTTGGAAGCGGCGCTCTTGCAGGAACAACATATCCTTTAGACAGGGCTTTTGTTGCTGAGCAGCTCGGAATGAACGGCGTTACATTATGTTCTCTTGACGGCGTGGCAGACAGGGATTTTGCGATCGAGTTTGCTTCAGCCTGCTCGATCCTGATGATGCACCTGTCTCGTATGAGCGAAGAGATAATTCTCTATGCTTCACAGGAATTCAAGTTCTATGAACTGGATGATGCTTATTCAACAGGCTCTTCCATGATGCCCCAGAAAAAGAATCCTGACGTTGCCGAACTTACCCGCGGCAAGACCGGCCGTGTTTACGGCGACCTTATCTCGCTTCTTGTTATAATGAAAGGTCTTCCTCTCACCTATAACAAGGATATGCAGGAAGTCCAGGAAGCTATGTTTGACTGTATAGATACCATCAAAGCAGTTCTTCCTCCCTTCACCGGCATGATCAAAACAATGACGATACGCAAGGACAACATGGAAGCTGCCGCACTGGGCGGTTTCACTAACGCAACAGACCTCGCTGATTATCTCGTAAAGAAGGGACTTCCTTTCCGTGAGACACATGCCATCTCCGGTAAACTTGTTCACTACTGCATCGAAAACGGTATATCCCTGCTTGATGTTTCTCTGGATAAGCTTAAGGAATTCTCCCCTGCGTTCGAAGAAGATGTTTACGATGCAATATCTTTGAAGACTTGCGTTGAAGGCAGAAAGCTCGTTGGCGGGCCTGCGCCTGAGACAGTAAAGGGTTATCTGGATAATCTGTAATCAATTTAAACGACAGACTGCGTTATCTCAACAAAAAAGGATGCCCTCTGGAGGCATCCTCTTTTTTGTTTAAATTCAATACAATTATTCCGCTAACAGCCTACCGTCAGAATCAAACTCATAGTCGGTTCCATCAACAGTATAAGAACCGGTTACCATAGCGCCGCTTTCATCAAAGTAATACCAGTATCCGCTGCTGTATCTCCAGCCTGTTATCATTGCGCCGGATTCGTCAAGGTAGTACCATTCTCCGCCTGAAAGGATCCAGCCTGTCTGCATGGCACCTGTATCTCTGCTGAGGTAATACCATTTGCCTGAGGACATGATCCATCCTGTTGCCATTTCGCCGCTTTCTCTCATGTAATACCATTCTCCTCCGGATTTTACCCAGCCGGTGGCCATAGCGCAGTCACTGTTCATGTAATACCAGGAACTGCCGGACATGAGCCACCCTGTAACTGCAGCGCCGGTTTCCTTGTTAAGGTAATACCATTTGCCGCCTTTAAAGATCCAGCCTGTAGCCATTACTCCGTCGGGATTGAAGTAGTACCAGTCTTCGTCTATCAGCTGCCAGCTTATCCTCATTACACCGTTATCACCGAAGTAATAAGTCTTGCCGCCTATCTCCTGCCAGCCGGTCTGCATGACTCCTTCTTTATCAAAATAATATTTGTTGCCGTCTATCTTCTTCCAGCCTGTGACTTTATTGCCGGAATCATCCAGATAATAAGTCTTGCCGTCGATTACCTGCCAGCCTGTTATAGGATCGATAAAATGGTAACCCTTAAGGAACTCGCGGCCTTCCCTGTCTCCGATAAAGTGGTTTTCTTCAATGATGAATTCCCTTTCCATCAGGACCTGATCCATGGCATTTCCCTCAGCGATGGTAATGGTATCGCCTTCACGGTGAATAGCTATAAACCAGTGACCGACATTTCCGGTATTCGGGTTGCCTACTGCGACAACATCGCCTACCCTGATCTCGTTGATATCATAGAAAAGATCTCCGCTGCTCGGGTAGTTGTATCCCACTCAACTCCCTCTGCCCATCTGGGGTCGTTCAGGAAATCATCGATCTCTTCAATACCGGTATATTCTTTATATGCTGCGGCATTGGTCCTGCCTTCGAAAAGAGGACAGCAAAATACACCTAAAGCTATTACGAAAGCTAATGCTAAAGACAGAGTCCTGTGCTTTGTTCTCATATCGTGTCACCTCAGAATTCAACAGGATATTCAAATGTATTAAGCATACATTTTTATCTATTATAGATTAATCAACAGGGTTAGTTCTGTTCAATTTGAGAGAATCCTATTGTAAAAATCCACAATTGACCCGAAAAGCTCAGGATTCCTGTCAACGTTCAGATAGGTGTTGTGTCCTTTTCCTTCAAGGCGGTTAAATACAAAACGGGGATCATCTTTATAGTTTGCGTAATAGATATCATATCCGTATTCAATGGGAACGATGTCATCGTCACTGCTGTGAATGACCATGACCACGGCATCTGTTGCCGCAAAACCGTCCAATGCGCTGCATTCCGCGTATTCGCCGAACAAAACCTTCTCATATACTTTGATGACGGGTAATACAACATAGACCGCAGGACCTATAACCTGTTTTCCGCCGCCTTCGATAAGGTCGGTTGAGCTGCACGGACCGGAGCATTCGACAACGGCTTTGACCTCCGGATGATATTTCAGAACATTACAGGCTGAATAACCGCCCCAGCTGTGTCCAAACAGACAAATAGGCATATCAGGGAAATATCCGCTTTCCTCGACAAAAGAGATCGTATAATTCAGATCGATAAGACCCTGCGGAACGCCGCCGATTCCTTTTCCGCCGCTCTCATCATTGCCTGTGGCATCATATGCGAAAACATAGAATCCGTTATGCGCAAGATAATCGATCACCTTCATATATGAATTATGTCCGCCTCCGCCATAACCGTGCGAGAAGACGATTATGGCTTTCTGCTCAGAACCTGCGGAATACATATATCCTACGATCGTCTGTCCTTTGTCGGATACAAATTCATATCTCGTACTCTCAAGACCGTCAAATTCATAAACATGATTCATCGTTGCGCGGTTGGTCTCAAAACGCCCGCCGAAATACATGTTATAGATTCCGATAGAGACCCCGATCCATAAAAGGAACGCAGACAACAGTACGATCGTGACTATCAGTATTACTTTCTTCTTCAAACCTGCTTTTGCCATATTATTACACAACCCTTTGTGTTTTATATTTTCTGACGGTTTCTACGGTGTGTCTTATAGTTTCGCGAATATCAGAAGATTCACAGGTGCCTTCCAGATCAAACCACAGGAACCCCGGATCTGCCCCAAGGCTTTTCGCATCCATGATGCCGCGGAGATATACCTGTGCAACATGACCGGCGCATACGCGGCAGTCATAAAGATCACGGAGGCATTCAGCCTTTCTGATGTCCGGGATATCACATATCCCCATTTCTTTAAGAAGGAACATATGAAGTATCCTTGCCATGTGCTTTCTGGTAATCTCATCATTGCCGAAAAGCTCATCCTCATATTCCAGCCATCCGTGTTTCTGCCCCAGAGCGAAAATATTATCCGCAGTCAGGTCAAAAGCCGAACACAATTCATTGATAAAACCTATCCTGTTCACTGCAACGGCCTTATCCTGAATACTTTACAGCCGCATCCGGAAATAAAGTCTGCTGAAAATTCCTTATCTGACGATTCGGAAATATCCCCGGTTATCAGTTCTTTTATCTGATAGGAACGGGCGGCAAGAAATTTTTCTTTCGCGGAAACACTTATCTTTGAACCCAATCTGTCGATTATATATCCGGCTGATACGGAGATCTTCTCAGAACGGTCTTCTCCGGCAATATTAAAAAAGCCAAGCGCGATATCGCCGTTACTTAACGGCTTTGCAAGAACATCTGCCCTGTTGTTGTCACGTATATATTCCGTGGACGGATCTTCGCAAGAATAAGTCGTAAAGATCCGCTTTGCCTGAATTCCCAAAGGATCCTGATCAAGAGCGATAAGATCTTCGTTGGCTATGATATTGTAGATCCGGTCGCCTTTTGTGAGACGTCTCAGGTCAAGACCAAGCATCAGAGGTGAATTCATCATACACCACATTGCCATATGTGAAATGCACATTGTCTCATCAATGCCGTCCATGCCGATCACGAGCATATCAGGGTCGTTCCAGCCTTTCCCGAGTCCTGAGAACTCATCCATAATGACCGCTTTATTATATTGTGAAGTGATGGATGTGGTGTAATCACTTTCCCATGAAGCCGTGCCGGGATTGCCGTCAGAACCGACCTGGAAAGTGATGTCATTTAATATGCGCCAGGAATCGCCGACAATATGGCCCCAGTTCTGTGGCTGGGTCTTTCCCCATTCACAGATCGAAAAGACAATATCACGGCCGTTGCCGTACCTCTCTAGTTCTTTCCTGATCTCTGAATAGGAATTAAGCGTATTCTCCTGTCTTCTGTGATTCATCAGACGGATCTTATTGACACCGGAACAGAGTTTTACCCTGACAGCCGATGAATCAATAAAGCTTTCAGAAGAAGGTGATGAAGGAAGGAAATCATCAAATACTGTCTCCCCGCCCACGGCAATCTGGAGCCAGCTTCCGATGCCTTCTTCCTGACCGGAAGCGTAGGAAACAGTCATATCATAAGAGCCTGCTTCTTTTACCTCAATCTCAAATACAAGTTCGCTGCTCCTGTCTCCTGCGGGACTATGATCAGGAGCGGTACCGTCGAAAGTGCCTATAAATGAAACATATTCATTCTTTATGCAGGCACGGCTTCCGGTTATTATTCCGTCTTTAACCGCGGAATATGTGGTGCCGGCGACAGTTATTGATCTTATATTGGGAGCGTATGAATATTTCGCGTTCCCGGGATTGGAGAACGTCGCGTTATCCCACATATAATAGCAGTTATCGACCTTAATGAAATCTATGTCCCAATTAATATAGTCTTCGCAGTCTGTCTTCTCATGCTTATAGATACCGACCTCTGCGCCTGAACAGAGCTTGGTGCCGATATCGTTATACATGCCGAACTTAAGACCTGCGGCATGGACAATATCTGCCATTGCCTTGAATCCCGAAGGAAATTTCACCGGATCTGACTGAAGCCTGTCATTGACCCTTTCGGGACGGTAACATCCGTCATCAAGAACAACATACTGAAACCCCAGTTTATCAAGACCGAGTTCTTTGATCTTAAGGATCATTTCTTTGGTAAGAGCTTCGGTATTTCCGCTTCCGAAAGCATTCCAGCTGTTCCAGCCCATCGCCGGAAGACGGTCTTTTTTGGAGAATACGGCAGGATCTCCTTCTTTCGAGAAAGCATCAAATCTAAGACGGTTATCTGTTATCCTGGCAGGACCTTCCATGGCTAATCCCCTTTTCCCGAAAACTATTATCGTTCCATTAACCAGATTTCGGACGAAAATGGCTTCAGTGTTGAGCCTCCGCCGAAATCATGGACGGTTCCCGTTAACAGTTCTTTTGCCTGACCGCAGCCGGCATCAAAATGAGCTGTATAAGGATTGGAATCCATATTGATCGCGACCATGATCCGCTGATCGCCTGAATTGCGCTCAAAGATGCACTGTTTATTTGTCAGGACAACGATCCTGAGGCCGCCGTAATTTAAGGCATTACTGCTTTTCTTTGCTTCCGCAAGACGTGAAATGTGTTCAGTCAGGTCATTCCAGACAGGCTCATCAAAAGATGCGCGCAGAGCGGGATCGCCTTCTTCCTTTCTGGCTTTCGCACCCCACTCGGAACCATAGTAGACACAGGGGATCCCGGGCATGGTAAATACCAATGTGTATACAAGCGGCAGACATCTCTCATCATTTAAGATCGAAGCGATTCTTGTAACGTCATGATTATCGGCAAATGAGAGAAGATGCGCTCCTCTGCAGACAGTCCAGTCCTCAGGACCGAAAAGTCTCATCAGAGAATGCATTATCTCGAACATGTTGCTTGAATTGAAAGACGAATAGATTCCCTTGTAGCACTGATAATTCGTAAGGGAATGCAGATGCATCTCATTAAGCATTCTTCCGTACTCACCGTGAAGCACTTCACCTAAAAGGAAGAAATCATTTTTCTTTCCGTCGGTGAACTCACGGAGACGTCTTAAGAAATCACGGTCGAGACAGTAAGCAACATCTAGCCTTAATCCGTCTATATCGAAAAAATCTATCCAGTAATTCACCTTATCCAGTATGTGGTCGATTACGGCGGGGTTTCTCAGATTGAGCTTTACAAGATCGTAATTGCCTTCCCATCCTTCATACCAGAAACCGTCGTTATAATTCGAATTGCCGTCAAAGGATAAATGGAACCAGTCTTTATACGGTGAATCCCACTTCTTCTCCTGAACATCTTTGAATGCCCAGAAACCTCTGCCGACATGATTGAATACTCCGTCGAGAACGACTTTGATATCTTCCTTATGCAGAGCGTCAACGACCTTCTTAAAATCATCATTCGTTCCGAGTCTGGTATCTATAAGACCGTAATCTCTTGTGTTATAACCGTGTGTGTCGGATTCGAAGACCGGCGAGAAATAAATGGCATTTATGCCGAGTTTCTTCATGTGAGGTATCCAGTCAAGAACCTTCAATATCCTCGATTCCGGTATTCCGTCATTTTCAAACGGTGCTCCGCAGAATCCGAGCGGATATATCTGATAAAAGACTGCTTCTTCATACCACATTTATTCAGTTCCTTCTTTCTTTTGTTTCTTTTCCTGTCTGCGAAGTTTTGCGCATGTGATAAAACCTGCAAAACCCATCAAGAATATTATGATGACCGCTGCAATACCGATATACTTCTCGATCTGCAAGGCGAAAGTTGTAAGACCGCCTGCATTTCTGTGGGAGAATGCCCATTCAAGCGCCAGTATCGATACCATCGTGTCTACTATTCCGAGCTTTCTTAATGCAACCACCGTAAGGGAATTGGACTTGTGAGCCCTGAAAAGATTGATAACGGAAAGGATCAATTTATAGATTACATAAACGCCGTAAATATAAACAAGCAGACCCTTAAAGTCATGGACAACATTTCTGCTCGCTATCAGGAAGACCGCATAAGCGAAAACAAGATCCAGAAGGATCAGGTTCCTTGAGAATTTATGGTAATTCTTCCTTTCGCTGAAGCGTTTGCTCTTAAATACAGCACCTCTTCCTGCCCTGTAAAGTATATTGATACGGATCATACACAGAAGAAAATGATAGACCGACATGATGAACAGCCATAACGAGTGCCTGAACATCGACATTAACATCAGGAAACCTGAATAAACAATATCGAACGCAACAGAAGGAAGAGCAAGCGCAACTGTTTTGCGCTTGTAATCATTTACATAATCCCAAAACCTTCTGGCTTTGGACTTGGCAACCTGCTCTTCACCACCGGTTTCTTCCGGGGCTTCAACTGTTATATCAATGTCTTCTTTTTTTCTGCTCATGATCAGTTGCGCATTGAATGGATCGGCGCAGGGATCCTTCCGCCTCTGTGGATAAAATCAGCACAGGATGCGCGGTTTACATCCATTATCGGAGCCGTACCGAGAAGGCCGCCGAATTCTACGCTGTCTCCGACATTTTTACCGGGAACCGGAATAACCCTTACGGCAGTGGTCTTATTGTTGAATGTTCCGATTGCCATCTCATCGGCGATTATTCCCGAGATCGTCTCAGCAGTAGTATCACCGGGAACGGCGATCATATCAAGTCCTACTGAACATACACAAGTCATTGCCTCAAGCTTTTCGAGTTTGAGACAGCCGGAACTGGCGGCAGCGATCATTCCCTCGTCTTCAGATACAGGGATAAAAGCGCCGGAAAGACCGCCTACATAGGAAGATGCCATGATACCGCCCTTCTTGACAGCATCATTCAGCATGGCGAGAGCAGCCGTAGTTCCCCACGTACCGCAGGTCTCAAGTCCGAATTCCTCCAGAAGCCTTGCTACCGAATCGCCAACTGCCGGAGTCGGAGCCAGAGACAGATCGATAATTCCGAAAGGAACATTGAGTCGTTCGGAGGCTTCTCTTGCAACAAGCTCACCTACTCTGGTTATCTTGAATGCGGCTTTCTTGATGGTCTCCGCAACAATGCCTAAGTCCCTGCCCTTTACGCCTTCAAGAGCATGTTTTACAACTCCCGGGCCTGAGATTCCTACATTGATAACGCATTCCGGCTCACCGGGACCTAAGAAAGCTCCGGCCATGAACGGATTATCCTCAGGAGCGTTGGCAAAGACCACGAGCTTTGCGCATCCCAAAGCGCCTGTATCCTTAGTGGCATCAGCGGTTTTCTTGATGATGATTCCCAGATCACGGACGGCATCCATATTGATGCCTGTCCTGGTTGAAGCGACATTAACGCTTGAGCATACGAACTCCGTGGAGGCAAGAGCATCAGGGATCGAATCAATAAGAACTTTATCGGAATTTGTATAACCTTTCTGAACAAGTGCGGAGAATCCGCCGATGAAGTTAACTCCGCATGTCTTTGCAGCCTTATCAAGAACCTGCGCAAAAGGCGTGTAATCCTTCGCTCCGCATGCGGAAGCAACTATTGAAACAGGGGTAACCGAGATTCTCTTATGAATGATCGGAATTCCGTATTTCTTGCTTATAAGTTCGCCGGTCTCGACAAGTTTTCCCGCGTATCTGCAGATCTTGTCGTAGATCCTTCCGCAGGATTCCTCAACTGTCGGAGCGGCGCAGTCCATAAGGGAAATTCCCATGGTAATAGTACGTATATCAAGATGCTGATCATTAAACATCTGCATCGTTTCAATTATTTCGCGGTCGTTGATCATATAAACCTCTCGAAAACAATATCAGATCGTATGCATAGCATTAAAAAGACCGGTGTGCTGAATGGTGATCTGAACACCGAGCTTATTTCCGAGCTCGCTGAGCTTATCGGAAATATCAGATTCCTCAATAACCACATCCTTAAGGTCAACCATCATTACCATCGTAAAGATGTCATCAAGGATAGTCTGCGATATGTCTTTGATATTGATGCCGTAATCTGCCAAAAGGCGTGAAACATCGGCGATAATGCCGACCCTGTCCCTTCCCAGAACCGTAACAACGGCTGTATTCTTCTCACTGCTCATATCTTACCTCCTGATATTTCTGAGATTAACTAAAGTTATAATAACTCAATCTTGCGAATTTGAAGATAAATTCAGTTACCTAGCAAAGAAAAAGCAAGTTTATTAGCGCATTTTATACCGTCGATGCAGGATGACATGATCCCTCCGGCATACCCGGCCCCCTCCCCGCATGGAAAGATACCGCTGACATTCGTGCTCTGAAGAGTATCGGGATCCCTGACAAGTCTTACAGGAGAAGAGCTTCTGGCCTCGGCTGCGGTAAGAACACTGTCCGGATCATCAAATCCCCTGATCTTTCTGCCCATCAGCCGGACGCCGTCTCTAATCGTATCAAGGATAGCTTCAGGAAAGACTTCCGAAAGATCACCGGGATTAACACCGGGCATATAAGAAGGCTTTACCCTGCCGAATCCGTCACTCTTTCTGCCGTTCATCAGATCCCCGTATCTTACCGAAGGCGCTTTGCCGCAGCTACCTCCAGCAACATATGCTTTATGCTCCAGTTCTTCCTGGAATCTTACGCCTCCAAGCACGTCTTCTCCGTAATCGCTGCTGTCAACGGGAACAAGCAGAGCGCTGTTTGAATTAGTATTATCCCTAGCTCTCAGGCTCATTCCGTTTGTGCAGACGCTTTTATCATCGCTCTGTGCAGCTACGACTTCGCCGCCGGGGCACATGCAGAAAGTGTACAGCTTTCTTCCCGTAACAGTATCACAGGAAAGCTTGTAGATCGCAGGCGTGACAGAATCTGAATAATCCGAATCAAATCCGAACTGTGCCGTATCGATATCGCTTCTGAGATGCTCTATCCTTACACCCACGGAAAACGGCTTGGACTGCATTTCGAGCCCCAAGCGGTTAAGCGCTCTGAATGTGTCACGGCTTGAATGGCCTATTGCGAGGATCAGTTTTTCGCAGGGCATCTCATTAGTCCCGGTATTATCTTCATAGGTGATACTCTTCAGCCGGCCATTTTCGGCTTTATAGCCCAAAAATGTCGTATTGAATTTTACTTCACCTCCAAGTGAGATAATGTCTTCCCTGATGCCGGTAACGACTTTCCTGAGCCTGTCCGTACCTATATGCGGATGAGTGTCATACATTATGTCGGCGGGCGCTCCGTGCATGATCATAGATCTTGATACATAGTCCTTAAGACCTGAACTGATACCTGAATAGAGCTTCCCGTCGGAAAATGTTCCGGCACCGCCTTCACCGAACTGAATATTGGAATTCGGCTTGATCCTGCCTTTTCCCTGTTTATAAGCTTCGGTATCCCTTATACGCTGTTCCATTTCGGGGCCGCGCTCAAGTACTACAGGTCTCAAACCGTATTTAGCGAGTACCAGCGCAGCGTAAAGACCTGCCGGCCCGGTCCCGACAACCACAGGGCGAAGACATTCATTTGCTTTTTCAAAAGAATCGATATAAGGCAGAGCTTTAGTCAGCAATTCTTTTTCCGTTTCTTCTTTCTGTTCATGGGATATGAAATCAAATCTGTAATTGATACTGACTTTGCCGTGTCTTGCGTCTATGTATTTTTTCGAGATATCAAGAATAACAGAGCCTTCTTCAAGCTTTTTAAGACCGTACCTCATGGCTTTGGTTCCCGTTCTTTTAATCTGATCTATTATCAGAACAGAATCAGGTTTCTTCGGAAGAATCTTCTGGCTTCTGACTTCAGGTATTACGGATATCTCAAACATTCTGAGATATCCCTTCCGCTGCCAGAGACGCTGACGTCCAGGCCCACTGGAGATTATAACCGCCGCATATACCATTGCAGTTAACAGCTTCACCGATTACATACAGACCTGGAATATCTGAGACCTGCATATTTCCGTTAAGTTTCTTCAGTCTGAATCCCCCGGATGATACCTGGGCTTTGTCAAGCGTGCCGTATCCTGTTACAGGGATTGGGAAAGCACACAGGAGATTGGATAATTCAGCGATCTGTTTATCTGTCAAATCTCTTAAAGTTATACTGTCGCTCTTGAGGTCCATTGACTTCATGACAAATTCGGTTATATTTCTCAGGAGCATTCCCGATAACGCATCCTCACAGGTCCTGTTCGCATACATCTGCCTTCTGATATATATCATCTGGAATATCTCGCCGGCGGATTTGCCAGTGAGATTAATTATTGCCTTTACATTATCGTCACCTGCATCGATAAGCTTTACGGCTATGTCGGAAACATCCATTACGCAGATTCCTGAGATTCCGCCTTCTTTGGTAAAAAGGATCTCGCCTTCAGATTTGTCTCTTATATCACCGTTTCCGTCACATATCCTTACTTCACCCCTGCACCGGATGCCTGCAAGAGCTTTGATACCCGGTATATCGGAAGAAAGAGATGTAAGGGCCGGTTTGAACGGAATAAAATCAGAACCACCGGTAAGTTTTTCAAGAAGATTCTCGGCATCACCCGTGGAACCGGTCGAAGGATATGTGATACCACCGGTGGCAATAACCACATATTTCGTATGGAAAGTTCTTCCGGATTCAGTCTCAATATCAAATGTGTCGTTATCCCTGAAAATGTATGCGGCACGTTCCTTCAGTTCCGTCTCGATATTATTTTCGGATAAATAGAACCGCAGCGCATCGACAACTGTGGAACTCTTATATGTTGCGGGATATACAAGGGAACCTTTCTGCTCCAGTACGACTCCGAGAACATTCTCATAATAAGCGGCTGTTTCCGTACTGCCGTATCTGAAAAGACATGATACGAGCTTATCCGGATCATCTGTATTGTATTTTGAAGGAATTATATCAGTATTGGTCAGATTGCATCTTCCGCTGCCGGTCAGTGCAAGCTTGCGCCCGACCCTGGGGCCGGACTCCAGGATCATTATCCTTTTCCCCGTATATGCCCATCTTGCGAGTCTTGCTGCGCAATAAAGACCTGCTGCTCCGCCGCCGATGATGATCGTATCGTAATTATTGTCCGCCATATTATCTCCCCGTTGCCAAAGCCAGTGTCCTTCTGTATTTCGTATCAGCGAAAGGAACACAACCGGCCTTATCCGTAATAAGACCTGTCAGTGCTGTAAGATCTTTTAGATCGCCTTTAATGAGTTCGAGTTCAAGCTCGCAGATCTCATCTGTCTTTGAACCGTCAGGACTGCTGATGATGCCGCTGTCAAAACAGGCTTCGATCAGGCTGTTTCCGTAAGAAATCTCATATATGGTCCTGTTAAATGAATTGGAACAGATTACTGTAAGGTCATTATCAGTTACAGTTCCGAAAGCTTCCGATAAGAGATTCCGGGAATCATCATTATCAGAGACATTATTCAGGAATGTCTCAACAGAGAACTTTCCGTCACTGTTTTTCATATTCCATTCATAACGCTTGTGGATCGCTCCGGAAACACCGCCGCCGTACTTAACGGTAAATTCAAAACTGTCTTTACCGCTGCTGCGGTAATGTCTGACACGGATCATACCGCCGCGTTTTGTGATATCCATATCTTTGGTGTCAAGATATGAGTTTTCGAGCAAAACCGGCTCAGGATCAGATATTCCGGTACAGAGTTTACGGAAGAAATCAGATGAAGACAGATCATAAAGATCAATTCTGTCAGTAAAAGCCAGCTTTGCTTCAGTCTCCATAAAATCTCCTTAATTGATCGTATGAACACCGCCGGTCGAAACGACACAGAGTTTGTTGCCGGATAAAAAGTTCATTCTGATAATATCTTCATCAACAGAATAGTCGTTTGTAATTACGCCTGATGAATTATAAATAAAAACTCTCCGGTCGATATTAATTGCATAATAACCGTTGCCGTTGGCAACACAGATGATGTTGGCACCAATGTTGGAATTGTAGATAACACTGTCGGATGAATTGATTATCGCAAGTTTATTGAGCTGGCTGATTCCATCGGCATATGTGATAAACAGGTTATTTGATACCTTCTTAACATATCCTATCGCGGAAAAATCGAAATTCATCCTTGAAAGATTATCGTCTTTTACTTCATATAGCGCATTTGAGGTAAAGCAGCACAGTTTGTTGCCTACATAGCAGATTGAGGCGAAGATGACACTGTCATTGGTCGTATAGACTGCATAATCATCAACTTCATAGCCCTTGGAACTTTTCGCGATGGAGAAAACCCTGACATAAGGGACTATGACAGCACCGCTTGTATTGATCGTCGATACGGCCAGAAGTGTTGAATTCTGATTGAAAGCGCAGCATACCGGGAAACCTGAATTATATGAAGTCCAGACAGCTATCTGATTGCCGTCTTTATCGTATAAGGAAACATCACCGAACGAATCGTTGTTACCGCTGATGACAGCCGTAAAGCCATCATCAGACATCTGTACAGCCTTGATCGGATTAGTGGTCGGCTTGCTGTACCAGACGCCGTCTTTGTCCAGAACCGTAAAGCTGTAGCCGTCACGGTCAAAAACGGTAACAAAATCACCGAATGTGACGCACTGGGGATTCTGGTAAGAAACAGTATGTGAGAATATCTCGGAACCGGAAAGATTGAGATATGCGATTCGTTCAGATGTTACTTTAATTACACCGTCGCCGTAAGGATAAAGCTTCTGAGCCTCTGAATATTCACATGTAAAACCTCCCTGCGCAGAAAGCTTGATCTGTGCATCCGCGCCGGCCATTGAATCAATCTTTTTCGAAACAACAAATATCAATGCAATGCTGATAATAAGCAGCGTTGCAAAGATCATAACGGCTATAGTCAGGCCTTTTCTGATAACAGACTGGGAAATACTGCCGTCCTTCTTCTCGGCAGCAGGCTTTTCTTTAACCTTTTTCTCTTTAATATTTGCTTTTTCTTTCTTATTCTTGTTTTTCATCTTATTCTTTAATTTGGCATATCATAAATGCCGCCGATACTACCTAAGATCGCTTCGTCAAGCAGTTCATAAGCTTTCCAGAAACCATAGCTGTAAGTATCATAACCTCCGTCATTAAATATCTCACGCGAATAAATATAGAATCCCGTATATTCGCCGTCTTTAAAAACATAGAATGAATCATTATCTCTTTCATAGAATTCATAAAGAGTAGTAACATAATTCTTGCCGTTAAAACTTAAAGATATAACCGGACCGTTACCCTTATCCACAACTGCGTCAGTTTCAACACCGCCTATATTAATGCAGGCAATACTCTCAAAAAGGATCGAACAGTATGAACGTCCGGAAGAATCCAGAATCTTGGCATTACGGCCGTCAAGCGTGATTATTGCGCCATCGGACATTATGTTCTTTCCTTCACCGACATCCATCGCGAATTTGAAAGATCTGTCACCATATACACAGGTTATGGATGAAATACTGTTTATGCGGCAGTAACAGACATAAGGATCGATCAGAACAGTCTCCTTAAGATCAATACCGTCCAGCTGATAGTTCGTCAGCTTAAAATATTTGTCCGTTCCGGCAATGTAACCGTAAAAGAAACCGTTGATCTGTTTACTGAAGTATATTTCCGTCTTTTCACCGTTATTCAGTGTTATGACAAAATGATAGACCGGAGCATCAAGACCGTACTGTGAAAGACTTCCGTTGTCAACGGAAACATATTCTGTGATCACAAGATGTATAACCGAATCCATCAGGCTCTCAAAATAGCTGCTGGTACCGTGTTCATACGGCTTAACGATATTGAACTGCACCAAACCCGAGTCAAATATCTCCACAGCGGCATCAATCGATAATCCGTCTGTCTTTCTGTCAAAATGAATATTCTTTATATCGTAATAATCAATATTCAAAACCGAAGGATCAAGAAAACTAATAGCAGTCTTCACGGAACACTGAATCTTGCTGGAAGATACAAGATAAATATCGGTAGAGCCCGCTATATTCAAATAACAGTTATTTCCGTCAGGTGTCATATTGCCGAGACTGATCGTCTTATCTGTTCCGTTCAAGGTCTTGATAGTAATAACACACGCTGGCATATCAAGTCCGTATTCAGAAAGATTGCCGTCAGAGGAAACCTTGTAATTGCTCGAAAAACAGGTCATTTCAGAGACAAATAATGCAAGTTTTGACTGGGAATAATTCACGCCCGGGGCAGCATCATCACCGCAGTACTCATAATGAATAACGTCATTACTGTCTATCGAAAAGTTTACAGCCGAAGTATGACCGGTGTCACGGCTGTAAACAGATAGCGAGGATATATCAGACGGATTGTAATAAACGATATCGACCATGCCGCCTGTCGTCTCGGCAGGCTTGTTCTTCTTAGTATTCTCGGCAACGAAATATACGATTGCGCTTATGGCAAGAACAATCAGGATAATAAACGGTATAAGAAGATTTTTGATCGACTTCATATCAAAGATTCTTCCTCTTAATATATACGATAACAGCCGCAGCAACCAGCAGGACCGGAATGGCGATCATGAACACGATGAGAATTACAGTAGAAAGAGCCGTTGTGGATTTCTGCGCATCCAGCGAGAAATTATTGATCTGTTTAGTCGCAATATTCAAACCGGTCATCGGCTTTGTACTGGAAAGGTCACGGATGCATGACTTTAAGAAATCCACGTTTGAATCACTCAAGCCGTAAGATGATATATATTCATCAGACGAAAAATTGAGGGTACCGAAGACATATACCTTTGCCGGATCATTTCCATAGCCGGATGAACAAGCGGCAACATTATACTGATTTTCAGTATTTATATCGCTGTCAACGGAATTACCCTGCTCATCAAGCTCCACTAATGAAGCTTTCTGGCTGGTCAGGAGAACAGGATTTGTATAAAGACCTGCTTCATAGTTTTCGATTATCCTTATGTTTCTTGCATAAGAACTGTGCAGATATTTGATGTTTGAATAATCAGCGAATTCATCAGCTGCCATAACAGTTGAATCAACAGAAGAGCCCAGCTGATATGCCGGATCATTCTCCGAGATAAGAACAGGATCGATATTGATATTCATCTGGTTCAAAAGGAGATTCAGTCTTGTGTACTTTTCGCTTACATTGGCAAGATTATAATCAACGGCAACAAACATCTTTCCGCCGCCGGTTAGATAATCCGTCATTGCGACATACATATTCTCCGAAATATCACTGTTAGGACCGTTAATGATCAAAAGATCACAATCCTCAGGGATAACAAAGTTGGCCGACACCGGAAGTTCGGCTGTCTCGACAGCCATAGAATCAAGTATCTTAGTCAAATAAGAATTACCTTCTTCCTTTAGACCAGTAACGATATATGCCTTGAATGAATAATCGCTTGTAAGATTAAACATAGTATTTGTAAAAGTAAACTCGGTATTATTGCCGGTAATATAATACTGGCCGTAATACTTATATACCTGCTCATCATACATATAACAGTCGATCGGAGAGATGACCCTGATCTTGCCGTTGTACTCGACAACAAACGAATCTGCTTTTGAGGAAAGATCATAAGAATTGTTAGGATCAAGCTGATAGATTATAGACGGATTCTCGGTAGGGTTAACATATTCAACAGTGACCTTGCCGTCAGACTCTCTTACATAGTCATCGAGCAAAGGAATAATATACTGGTATGAAGTTCCGGAAACATTGCCCGGACGGCTGAACAATCCTACTATCCTGATATGCGTATCAGCAGGCAGAGAATCCAGATAATCCACCGTTGCCTGTGAAACAGAGTTCTGAGCCGTATCAGAGAAATCAAATGAAAGCGATTTGCCGAAGATACGGTCAAAAAGTATATTTACCAAAAGGATAATTGCTATCAGAAGGACTACGGAACCGATGGAATACAGCTTCATCTTTCCGGCTCTGTCGTCAGTCTTTTTTTCAGGTTTGTTTGTCATATTCTTATTCATGTACGATCCTTAAACCTCCATCAAGCCTGGCTCCAGCGTTTCTTATCAAGTACCCTGTATGTCAGGTAAAGGAAAAGAACGAAAAGCGATACCAGATAAACAAGTGAAGACACAGAGAAAACCCCGAGACGGAAATCCTGCGTTTTGGCAAAAGGATCAAACCAGCTGATCGCGTTTTTTACCGCGCTTCCGGCAGCTGATGCTGACTCAGTACTGAATCCTATAGTCGTTAAGAGAGAATCTACTGCAGTTGCAACATATCCCGCAATTACAGTAAGAATCTGGAAGATCAGGATAAAAATGAAAGATACAATGGCGGAAACAATCTGGTTATCAGTAATAGCCGAAGCAAACAGGCCGATCGAGATAAAAGTCAGAGCCATGAAGAAGAATACTATGATCGTTCCTATCGCGCCTACTCCGACCATTCCGCCGCAGCAAATGGTAACGATGATATGGATGATAACATTGATGAACATGATCGCAAACAAAGCAAAAGCGGCAAGCACTTTGCCTGTAACGACAGAGAAAAGACTTACAGGTGTTGTGTAATAAAGGATGTCCGTTCCCCTCTTCTTATCCTCTGCAAGCAGTCCCATTGTGATTATCGGAACAATAACAACGAAGAATGACCTGAGCGTTATAACCTCATTGCCAATATTTACGAGCCCTTCACTGAACTGCGTATAGAAAATAAAACCTGAAAGGAATGAGAATATCGCAATAGCTACATAGCCTACCGGAGATCTGAAATAAGACAAGAATTCCCGCTTAAAGATTGCGTACATAGATCATGACCTCCTTTTTCCTGAAGTAATATTGAGGAAGATCTCCTCAAGAGTGGGATCAAGAGACCGGAACTCAAGTATAGGCCAGCCTTCCTTCGCCATCATAAAAAATATCGAAGCCCTTACTTCGTTAGTGTTGTCGGAAGCAATGCCGATCTCCAATTGGTTTATCTTGCTGTCAGTTATGCGCGGAACGGACGAAGCTACGCCCTGAATCGCTCTGACCTTTGCGGAGCATTCCTTGACAGGTCCTCTGAAAGTCATCAGGAGCTTGGACTGTCCGGACAGCCTTCTGGAAAGATCATTTAACGTATCAATAGCGGCGATCTTACCCTTGTTAATAATAACGACCCTGTCAGCGATCTCCTGGATCTCGGGAAGAATGTGCGAACTTATGATTATCGAATGAGTCTTGGCAAGTGACTTTATAAGCTTTCTGATCTCTATAATCTGATTAGGATCAAGACCGACCGTAGGTTCATCAAGGATAAGGATAGAGGGATCGCCAACCAAAGCCTGGGCAATACCGACTCTCTGCTTGTAACCCTTCGAAAGATTGCCGACAAGTCTGCCGGTAACGTCAGTGATCTTTACCATGGATACGATCCTGTCAAACTGGTTCTTACGTCTTTCCTTGGGAACACATTTAAGATCAAATATGAAATTCAGATATTCTGAAACTGTCATATCATTATAAAGCGGAGGATTCTCCGGAAGATAACCGATCTCTTTCTTGGCGAGTTCAGGTTCTTCAAGGATATCATGACCGTTTACCTTAACGGTTCCTGACGTGGATGAAAGATAACCTGTGATAATGTTCATTGTAGTTGATTTTCCGGCACCATTCGGACCGAGAAAACCTAATATCTCATCATCATTTACAGTGAATGAGATATCATTGACGGCTGTTTTATCGCCATATCTCTTCACAAGATTGTTTATCTCAATCATTGTTACCTCCAGATAAGCATGATAATCACATACAATATCTAATTATAACAAAAAATAATAAAAAAAGATTAAGATAAGCCCTGACGGAGAGTCATTTCGCAGGCAAAGACCTTGGTATCGATATTCTTATAGCCGAAGACAGTTATCTTTCCATCATTTTTAGAGATAAACAGCTCAACCTTCTCCCCTGCCTTAACTTCGCTGTTGTAATTGATCACGATATCTTCGATCAGCGAGACATCATAGCCGCATTTATACAAAGCGTCATAGGCCCATGCCGTATAACGGGAGTTGTTGACATGTCTGTTGCGGTCAAGTTCGGTGTAATCGGCATATTTGATGATAACAGGCTTTTCGGTCTCGCCTGCAATATCATTCCTTGCGGGAAATCTGATCTTCGGACACGGTTCACCGAAAGCCTGCCTGGGATCCTGAATGACCGGCGGCGGTATCTCGGGGCGCTTATTGGCAATCACAGGTCTGTGGGTATTCCAGTCTGCAAGTATCCAGGTCGATGCAGCTTTACCGATAAGACGGTTATCACTGCTGTAGATCTCAAAATCACGTCCGTAATATATCTTCTCGACAGTATTTGCCCATGTCCTGATACGGAATGTCTCATGCCAAGAGGGAAGTTCAGTAAAATGCAGTCTCATCTTCAATATGATCCAGCATATCGAGTTCTCTCTGAGAAAATCAGTTCCATATCCGATGGAATGGGAACTTCTCTCGGCAGCTTCCTGAAGATCGCCGATCAGAGAAGAACAGTAAAGCCTGTCCCCTATACCGCATTCGGTTGCTTTGCAATATACTTCGACATCGGTGTAAGGACTGATATCAGGCATTTTCATTTTCCTTCTCTTTAACCTTACGGGGCATTGCCATAGGCTTGGTTCCCCTCGGATTATATCTTCTGAATACCGGATACATTTCCTCCTTGTACATAAAGACGATCATTACCTTGATGCCTTCGGTCGGAAGAAGCCAGTACCAGTATGTATCTTCTATATCAAACTGCTTGTAATCAGTCATCTTGATAACGATGTTCGCATTTTCCCTGTCGGAATTAAACCTGTCAGATGTAACAGGACCAATGTATTCACAGTCCTTCAGCGAAAAACTGATAAGTTCATCACGCTTGTTGTCGCCGAGTATTACAGCGCAGTCAACCAGATCATTGGATATCTCGACCTCATATTCTTTATGCTGGCGCTTTATCAGGACAATTGTGCCTGCAACGATACCGAAAGCAAGGATTCCTGAAATAAAATACAGATTGTAGCCTGTATAGATCGGGATCAGGAACGCGAAAAACACTGCAATGATAGCAGTCGTGATTATAAAAGTATTAAACAGAACTTCTGAAATCCCGTTCTTACGCTTAACACTTGTCTCAACAAAACTGTCCTGTAACATGATTCACCTCAAACAGAGTTAATTCTAACACAATTTACATTAAGTATCAGACAAATATAAAAGAGGCTGCCTTATTCCAAGACAACCTCTTTGTGTTTTTATGATAATACGTTGAGAATGATATGTATTGTATTCCCATTGCCTGTGAGAAAGGTATTGATTCCGAGTTGCCTCCGCACAAGATTGCGCAGACGCAATCGCGGAGGACCAGCAACGAGGAACAATAGCTTTCGATTAATACATCGGCTGCTGAGGCATTGCGGGAGCTTCCTTCTCGGGAATATCCGTAACAACTGCTTCTGTTGTGAGCAATGTGGCAGATACAGATGCCGCATTCTGGAGTGCGGAACGTGTAACCTTTGCAGGATCAACGATTCCGGCCTCGAACATGTCGACATACTTGTCGTTCAGAGCATCATAACCTGTGCCTGCATTGGAGTTCTTGATTTTCTCGCATATAACGCTGCCGTCGAGGCCTGCATTTGTAGCGATCTGGCGGATAGGTTCCTCAAGAGCCCTGATAACGATCTTAACACCTGTCTTTACATCGCCTTCTGTCTCGTTAAGAAGCTTCTCAACAGCAGGAAGAGCATTGATATATGCTGTTCCGCCGCCGGGAACGATACCTTCTTCAACTGCGGCACGGGTTGCGTTCAAAGCATCCTCGATCCTGAGCTTTCTTTCCTTCATCTCAGTCTCTGTAGCTGCGCCTACCTTGATTACAGCGACACCGCCGGAAAGCTTAGCGAGACGCTCCTGGAGCTTCTCACGGTCATAATCTGACTTAGTCTCCTCGATCTGTGCCCTGATCTGGTTAACACGGGCCTTAACTGCGCCTTCCTCGCCTTCACCGTCAACGATGATGGTGTTGTCCTTATTGACCTTAACCTGATGTGCTCTTCCGAGCTGGTCAAGAGTTGTATCCTTGAGCTCGAGTCCGAGATCTGATGTGATAACCTGACCACCTGTGAGAACAGCGATATCTTCGAGCATAGCCTTTCTTCTGTCGCCGAAGCCCGGAGCCTTAACGCCTACACATGTGAATACACCTCTGAGCTTGTTTACGATGAGTGTTGCAAGAGCGTCACCCTCGATATCCTCGGCGATGATAACGAGCTGCTTGCCTGCCTGGGCGAGAGGCTCGATAACAGGAAGGATATCCTGAATGTTGGAGATTTTCTTATCTGTGATGAGGATATAAGGTTCATCGAAAACAGTCTCCATCTTATCTGTATCAGTAGCCATGTAAGGTGAGATATAACCTCTGTCGAACTGCATACCTTCAACAACGGAAAGCTCTGTGAGCATTGACTTGCTCTCTTCAACAGTGATAACGCCGTCAGCTGTAACCTTCTCCATTGCTTCAGCGATCATCTTGCCGACTTCCTCGTCACCTGCGGAGATAGCGGCAACACGTGCGATATCCTTTGAACCGTCAACCTGCTTTGCCTTTGCGAGGATCTCTTCAACAGCTGTATCAACAGCCTTAGAGATACCTTTTCTGAGGATAATGGGGTTTGCGCCGGCAGCAACGTTCTTCATGCCTTCACGGATGATAGCCTGTGCAAGGAGAGTGGCAGTTGTTGTACCGTCACCGGCTACATCGTTTGTCTTGGAAGCAACTTCCTTGACAAGCTGAGCGCCTGCATTCTCGTAACGGTCTTCAAGCTCGATCTCTTTCGCGATAGTTACACCGTCGTTTGTGATAAGAGGTGCGCCGTACTTCTTGTCAAGAACTACGTTTCTGCCTTTAGGTCCAAGAGTAACCTTAACGGTATCAGCAACCTTGTTTACGCCTGCTTCGAGTGACTTTCTTGCGTCCTCTGCGTATTTAATGTCTTTAGCCATATTTATATGCCTCCAAATTTATCTATACGAAATCAGTCTTCAACGATGGCAGCGATGTCATCCTGACGTACGATTATGTACTCTTCACCGTCAAGCTTAACGTTGGTTCCGGCATAATCACGGATGATTACCTTCTGGCCTACCTTAACTTCCATCTTGATCTCATTTCCGTCTACAACTCCGCCGGGACCTACTGCGATGATCTCTGCGATCTGCGGCTTCTGCTGAGCACCGGAGGACAGGATAATGCCGCTCTTTGTTGTCTCTTCTGCCTGAAGTTTCTTTACTACTACCTTATCTGCTAAGGGCTTAATTGTCATAAAAAAGACCTCCAATACAATGAAATTGCGGTTAGCACTCTATAGTCTCAAGTGCTAACCACAACAAAATATAATTCTATTTGTCCAGACTGTCAATACGAAAATCAAAAAAAGTCAAAAACGTCAGTGGACCAGATCCTCAAGCGGAATATCAAGGTCGCAGTCATCGATATCAGGTGCGTGGGAGGGTATTTCAACCTCATCAAATTCGGTTGTTCTTCCGTAAAAATATTTCTGTACATAAGGAATGAAAGCATTCCAGTTTACTCTCATGCTCCACTCGTCACCATACGTTCCGCAGTTGTAGCAGCCTTCGATCGGGAGCTGCAGATACTGCATCTCAAGGTTCTTCATCGAAGGAAGGAATTCAAGAGCGAGTTTCTCGATCTCATTCTTATCGATATCCGTTACCACGGCTTCAAAAACAGTTTCCAGTGCTGACAGTTTCTCTGTCGTGGAAAGATCCATAAACTGATCCATTATGCTCCTCAAGACCTCGATCTCGCGTTCCATACGCTCGTATTCACCGTCACCCGTATATCTGTTCCTTGCGTATCCGACAGCCTGAATACCGTTAAGCCAGGTATCATAACCGCAGGAATAGATTAATTCAGCGTCCTCATCCATTCTCTCGATATAATCGTTTGCTACTTCCATTTCGGCGTAATTCATATCAACATACACACCGCCGACCGCATCGATTATCTCGGCCATATGATTGAAATTGACATAAGCATAGCCGTCGATCTCTATCCTGAGGCACTCTTCCACAGTCTCTTCAAGAAGATCGGGACCGCCCCATGTCATTGAGGCATTGATCTTATGGAAATTCTCATATCCCGGGAAAAGCGCATAAGCGTCACGCGGAATCGAGAGGAGCTTGATCGTGCCCTGCTTTTTATCAATTGACATGACAACAATAACATCAGATCTGTCACCAAGACCGTCTTCGCTGTAATAATTCTCCCTGCTGTCTATTCCTATCAGCAGGTAATTCCTGATCGGTTCTTCCTGGATCGGCTTGAATTTTGTAGTCTGTGTAACTTCGCTTAAGATAACCGTCTCGCCTTTTTCGTTGATGATCGTAACCACGGCATCAGGTTCCTTAGTCTCATAAGTAATCTTATTAAGCAGCTTTTCCTTATACCAGTAAGCGTAACATACGACTCCGACTATTATGCCGATCAGGGCAGCAAGAACACCTAAAAGAATACCGATTGCCTTCTTCTTGCTTGATTTCTTACCACGGGAACTTTTTTTCTCAGAAAAACCATACTGATTAACATTATCAGCACCTGTATTGTTTCTGATATTCTCTGCATTCAGATCAGAAAACTCTGACGCTTTGTATATGGCGGTATCGGAATTTCTGAGGGATAAATTGCTGTTCCTGCTGTTCTTCATATTCCCTGCGATCAGTCCTGAAGTCCCTCCGGATTCATAGTCTGCCACTTCCAGCAGGATGAACACATCTCTTCGATACCATATTCAGCTTTAAAGCCAAGCAACTTTTCAGCTTTCTCAGTTGAAGCATAGCTGACAGCAATATCGCCCGGTCTTCTCGGTCCGAAAACATGCTTTATCTCATGTCCGCACGCTTTCTCAAAAGCATTGACTGCTTCAATTACCGAAGTGCCTTTTCCTGTGCCGAGATTGAACACACTTACGGAATCTTCAGTCCTGTCAAGATATTCAATAGCTTTCACATGACCATTCGCAAGATCGGACACATGAATATAATCCCTGACGCATGTGCCGTCCGGAGTGTTATAGTCATTACCGAAAATCGTAAGACAATCCAATGTTCCTCCGGCAACTTTGGAAATATAAGGGAAAAGATTATTGGGGATTCCTTTCGGGTCCTCACCGATAAGACCGCTCTCATGAGCGCCGACCGGATTAAAGTATCTTAACAGACAAACCTTGACAGAAGGCTCAGCCTTCGCAAAATCCCTTAAGATCTGCTCGAGCATCCACTTGGTCCAGCCATACGGATTAGTGCACGTACCGAGCGGGCTTTCCTCCGTAAAAGGAACATCATCACTCTCGCCGTAAACAGTTGCTGATGAACTGAAAACAAGTTTGCTGACACCGAATTCGGTCATAAGTCTGCAGACATTGATCATGCTGCCGATGTTATTGGAATAATACTCCAAAGGCATTCTTACGGATTCGCCGACAGCCTTAAGTCCGGCAAAGTGGATAATGCTGTCGATCTTATTCTCTTCAAATACTTTTCTTAAAGAATCAATATCGCAGCAGTCAACATTATAGAACTTGAATCTTTTTCCGGTGATCTTCTCAAGCCGGTTCTGTACTTCCATCTTGCTGTTGGAAAGATTGTCTGCGATTATAACGTCATAATTATTTTCGAAAAGAGAAATAACGGTATGTGAACCTATATAACCGTTACCTCCCGTAACCAATACTGTAGGCATAAGCACTCCTTGAAATAGATTATCAGGCAAAATCATTTAACCACAAAACAATTTAAAATAAAACTAATTCCTCATATTTGCACCATTTTTAAATAACTATATAAATCTTTTCATATAAAATATGTGTGATATTCAAACGAAACCGGAGACAAAAATGAACAAACTGATCTACATTGCAGATGACGATGACAATATAAGAAATCTTCTTAAGACATTTCTTGAGCGTGAAGGATTTCACGTAACAGGTTTTCCCAACGGAGACAAATTATTTGAGACATTCTCCAATTCCCCTTCCGATCTTATAATCCTTGATGTCATGATGCCCGGTCATGACGGTTTCTTTATACTGAAAGAGATCAGAAAGACATCTAATGTACCTATTATCATGCTCACGGCAAAAGACAGTGACGCTGATTATATTCAGGGTCTTGATATGGGCAGCGACGATTACTTCACCAAGCCATTCTCGCCTGTCAAGCTTGTATCCAAGGTTAAGTCTATTCTTAAAAGACAGGAGGAGATCACCGGAAAGACCGGAGATAAGCCTGATAATGATACTGTCTATGAATTTGCTGATATCGTGATCAACAGAAAGACAAAAGAGACAACCATGCAGGGAAAGCCCCTTCCGCTCACTCCCAACGAGTATCAGCTCCTGACATATCTTATTTCCAACAGGGACAGAGCAGTATCAAGAGCGGAGCTCCTGGATAAGATCTGGGGTTATGAGACCCAGGTCGAGACAAGAGTCGCTGATGACACCGTCAAAAGATTAAGGAAGAAAATCAGTAAATCAAATGCTAAAATATCTACTATCTGGGGTTACGGCTTCAGACTTGTGGACAGAGCAAGTGAAGAATCTGATGATGACGATGACGGAGACAATCAGGACTGATGAGTGATAAACCGGTTCAGGCACGGTTAAAAACAAAAAAGCCTTCAGCAAATAAATCGGCAATCAGGATCCCCATCTCACTCCATTTCTATGCGGTTGAGATTGTGGTAATCATCCTGGTTGTCTTTATTATCAATATCTATATCCAGTCCATTGTAAAAAACTACATTGAGAACGAGTGTAATTCCCGTCTCGATATAGCCGTCAACTCGACACAGAACTTTGCGGATGCCTTTACCTCCCAGGTCAAAGACTCGGATGAGGTCAACGAGGAAAATATAAGGGCTTACCTTACAAACACTATTGTTACTTCAGCCGACCTTTCGAACCAGGCCAGCATTGCCCTTTACACTTTAAATGAAAGAACCGGCAAATATATAGTTCTCTGGCCAACCGCGTATTATTCCGCTTCTTATACCAACAGTGCCAATAATGTAATCAGCCGGGTAATAGACCAGGAAGGATACAAATTACTCAATAAGACCCAGACCCTCGATATTGACGGCAACATCATCTATTACAGGACTTTGAAGTTCGAACTTGTCACCACTATAGTCGATGAGAGTGACGGCAATACAAATCCTGATCAGAGCGGAAAGAACTCAGAGAAAAACATAGATCTCGGCAATTACTATCTTTGTATCTATATCAACTCGAGATCATACTATTCATTCATGGCTTCCATGACGCTTGCTCTGGTCCAGGCTGCCCTCCTTGCCCTGGTTATTGCCGGCATATTAAGTATCATGATGACCTATCCTCTCATCTTCTCCACCCAGAAGCTTTCCAAGTTCGCGAAAAGGATCGCCAAAGGTGATCTTAAGCCCGTAAGCGGCCATATAGTCAGTAAAGAACTTTCGGAACTGGGCGATGTAATGAATCACATGGCTTATAAACTGGAAGAGTCTGATATTGAACAGAAGACATTCTTCCAGAACGCGTCTCACGAGCTGCGCACTCCCCTTATGTCGATCCAGGGCTACGCGGAAGGTCTGAAATATGGTGTTTTCGAGACAGACGAGGAAAGGGATAACGCAATCGATGTCATCATCGATGAGACCGGCAGGCTTTCGGGACTTGTTGAGAACCTGCTTTCTATCTCAAAGATGGATATGAGCCGCAGCGGCAATTACACCGTCAAGAAACAGAATATCGACGTAAGAAGGATCTGCGATACCATTATCGACCGTGTCAGAGGCAATTTCATTCATGAAGACAAGGCCATCATCAACGATATTGACGTAAAGCATTTATATATATACGGCAATGAGAATGACCTTATACGTTGTCTCGAAAATATCTTCTCCAACTGCTTAAGATACTGTAAAACTGCAGTTACCTTCAAATGCAGAACTGATAATTCTGGCAGCAAAGCAGTTTTCGAGATATCAGATGACGGTCCCGGTATAGCTCCTGAGGTTCAGGAACACTTATTTGAGCGTTTCTCAAAAGGTTCGGACGGTAAGCACGGCATCGGACTTGCACTCGCCAAAGCCATCGCCGAAGAGCATGATGGCTCTATCAGGGCTTATAACAAACCTGAAGGCGGCGCCTGTTTTGAGATCTCCATTCCCGTTGTCCGCCAGAAAGACCAGCTGACAAAGATCAACAATGACAGTACAGACTTAAATCTGTAAGCCATATTCTGATCATCTTAGATTGAAATATCTGACAGCGTTAAAGAAAGCCGGTTTTCCGTTAAATCTGGCTGCAGTGTCGCTCTGGAACTGTGCCCTTGCGGCATTGATCCTTATATAAGCACCCTGCAGTGACAACAGGGCATTTAAAGCGCTTTCCACTGTCAGGCATGTGCCCGCTACTATCAATGACTGGATCTTGAAAAGTATCCTCGGGTCGGTATATTCAGGCGGAAGGATACAATTGCTGAAGCCGTTATAAAGAAGAAACAGTTCATTGGAAAGCTCTTCCATCTTTTTATAAAGATCTTCAGTCTTCTTTTTGCAATGCTTCTTCTTCAGGACATACAGAACGATTAGGCCTGCGCCGATAAGTTCTGTTACACCCGCTGCGATAGCGTAACCGATGATATTGTCCTTGTAACTGGCTGTAGCTGCGGTGTATGCGAGGACAAGGCCGAAAACGCATACAATGATGCCCCATACAAGAGGCGCAGTACTCGTTTTCGAATATCTTACGATATCTGTCTTGCATTTCTCATAATCCTGATAAAGATCGACCTTGGGAGAGAAATGATTGATCATTCTGGAGCATTCATTAAGATTCTTCTCCCTCTCGGCAGCATAATCAATATTCTGGTAAGTGACAGGCTGTCCGGGAAACCCGAATCCCGGCATTCCGTTTTGAGGATAAGCACCCTGCTGATATACGGGCTGGGCATAAGTCTGCGGAGCCTGTGGCTGCTGATAACCCTGATATGCAGGCTGAGGCTGGCCATACTGAACAGGCTGCTGATATACTGGCTGTTGGTATTCCGGCTGTTGATAAACCGGTTGAGCAGCCGGCTGTACAGGCTGCTGGTAAACCGGCTGGACCGGTTGCTGATAAACAGGCTGGGGCTGTGCCTGATTCTCTATCTGATGCGGCTGAATATCAGGCGTTGCAGGATCACTTGAACCCGTTAACTGCCAATTATCATCAAAATCACTCATGTATCTTCTCCTATTCCATTACACTAAAGATTATTTTATTACTTTTTCGGGGATTATCAAATAAAAACAAGGGCTGCCCGTTTTTCGGACAACCCTTGAAAAAAATTAAAAGTATAAGCTATCAGAGCTTCGGACACTGAGCCAGAGACTTTGCGATGTCATCATCAGTAGGGATGTAATCATCCATCACGCCGTCATTAAACTTCTGGTAAGCAACGAGGTCGAAATAACCTGTACCGGTAAGACCGAATACGATGTTCTTTGCCTCACCTGTCTCCTTGCACTTAAGTGCTTCATCAATAGCAACCTTGATGGCATGTGAGCTCTCAGGTGCGGGCAGGATGCCTTCAACCCTCGCGAACTGCTCAGCAGCTGCGAATACATCAGTCTGCTTAACGGATGTAGCCTTCATATATCCGTCATCATAGAGCTGAGACAGGATCGTGCTCATGCCGTGATATCTAAGGCCGCCGGCATGGTTGGGAGCAGGCATGAAGTTGCTGCCAAGTGTGTACATCTTGGCAAGAGGACATACTCTTCCCGTATCACAGAAGTCATAAACGAAAGAACCTCTTGTGAAAGAAGGACATGAAGCAGGCTCAACTGCAATGATCTCATACTGGTTCTCGCCTCTGAGCATCTCGCCGACGAAGGGTGAGATAAGGCCGCCCAGGTTGGAGCCGCCGCCTGCGCATCCGATGATCATGTCAGCCTTAACACCGATCTTATCAAGAGCAGCCTTAGTCTCAAGACCGATAACGGACTGATGCAGCAGTACCTGGTTCAGAACTGAACCTAATACATATCTGTAGCCTTCCTGTGAAGTTGCAGCCTCAACAGCCTCGGAGATAGCGCATCCCAGAGAACCGTCTGTTCCGGGGAACTCCTCATTGATCTTACGGCCGACATTGGTTGTCATAGAAGGAGAAGGCGTAACTGTTGCGCCGTATGTTCTCATGACCTCTCTTCTGAAAGGCTTCTGCTCGTAGGATACCTTAACCATGTAAACCTGGCAGTCAAGTCCGAAATAAGCTGTAGCCATTGAAAGAGCTGTACCCCACTGGCCTGCGCCTGTCTCTGTGGTAACGCCCTTGAGTCCCTGCTTCTTAGCATAATATGCCTGGGCAATAGCTGAATTGAGCTTGTGGGAACCTGAAGTGTTGTTACCTTCGAACTTATAGTAGATATGTGCAGGTGTGCCGAGAGCCTTCTCGAGGCAGTAAGCTCTTACGAGCGGAGAAGGTCTGTACATCTTATAGAAATCAAGGACTTCACCGGGGATATCGATCCACTGGTCGTCGTTGTTCATCTCCTGCTTGGAGAGTTCTTCGCAGAATATAGGATAGAGATCCTCTGCCTTAAGAGGTTCGCCTGTTCCGGGATTAAGGAGCGGAGCGGGTTTATTCTTCATATCAGCACGTACGTTATACCATGCTGAAGGGATCTCGTTCTCTGATAAGTAAATCTTGTAAGGAATTTCGGACATATAAAGTCTCCCTTCGAAAAAATCTAATCCATTTTACAACAAAAGCTTCGGATTTGCACAAAAACACAATAATGTAATATCAAAAGTTTTTCTTCATTTTTTCGACGGCATCAATGACTTTATCACACCATTTGTCGAACTCGGGATCCTCTTTCATGCATTCCTTGTGATCAAGAATGTAATCCAGCGCTATCCTTACGCCTTTATGAAGCGGCACAGTTGTCTTAAGGTCAGGCGCAAGTCTTTTGATCTTTGTGTTATCGAAAACAACAGACACGGCTTTATCGCCTGTGAGGCTACCCTCAAAATCATAATCCGGTCCCAATGCCGTCAGCAGTTCAGAAGACACATGATAAGCATGAAGCTCCACGCCTAAAGCGTCCGCTATAGTCTGATATATCTGATTCCATGTAAGGACCTCATCTCCCGTTATCTGGAACGTTTCACCGATCGCATGGCGGTTGCCCATAAGAGCTGTGTATCCCACAGCAAAATCCTCGTTAAACGTCAGATGCCAGAGTGATTCGCCGTCTCCGTGAATGATAACGGGTCTTCCCTCCATCATTCTCTTTATGACCTGCCACGAACCGTTTTTGCCGTGAACACCAAGAGGAATGATCCTCTCATCGTAAGTATGGCTGGGTCTTACGATAGTTACGGGAAAACCGTCTTCCCTGTAACGTGCCATGAGGAACTCTTCACAGGCTATCTTGTTACGTGAATATTCCCAATACGGATTGGCAAGAGATGTACCTTCAGTTATCACATAATTTGCCGAAGGTTTGTTATAAGCTGATGCAGAACTGATATAGATGTATTGTTTGGTCTTATCCTTGAATAGCCTGTAATCACGTTCGACCTGATCTCTTGTAAATCCGATGAATTCACATACACAGTCGAACTTCATTGCTCCGACGGCTTTAAGCACTGCTTCTTCATCGTTGATATCGCATTTTATCTGATGAACATTTTCAGGAACTGTATCCGCCCTGTTTCCTCGGTTGATCAGCCAGACTTCCCAGGCTTTATCGCGTGAAAGCCTTCTTACTATTGCGCTGCTTATGGTTCCTGTTCCTCCGATAAATAGTGCTTTCATAATAAAACTCCTGTTGAAATATAAATTTTCGTATTGGAATAACCGAATTTTATCAAACTAAAGTTATCATCAATATCAAATACTGTCATGTATTTACACATTTTTTTTATATTGTGATAAACTTCTGTCGAAATATTTTTAATAAAGGCCGGAATATGAAGACTTCTGATTTCTATTATGATCTGCCCGAGAGGCTTATAGCACAGACACCGACAAAGGACCGTCTGGCATCACGTCTTTTGGTTCTTGATAAAAAGACCGGAAAAGTCATAGACGGTCATTTTCCCGATATCAGGAATTATCTTCACAGTGGTGACGTGCTTGTTATCAATAATACAAGGGTCATTCCGGCCAGATTGCTCGGTGTCAGGTCGGATACACAAAGTCCGGTCGAGCTTCTTCTCTTAAAGCGTATTGACGATCACCATTGGGAGACATTGGCACGTCCGGGCAAAAAGGTCAAAAACGGCAAACGAATGACGTTCATTCCCGGTGAACTTGAAGCCGAGTGTGAAGAAGTCCTTGAGAGCGGAAACAGGATAATCCGTTTTGATTTCGACGGCGTATGGGAGGAAGTCCTTGATAAGGCAGGAACCATACCTCTTCCGCCCTACATTCACGAGAAACTTGACGATCCTGAACGTTATCAGACTGTTTATTCCAAGGATCCCGGTTCTGCAGCCGCTCCGACTGCAGGTCTGCATTTCACCAAAGAATTCCTTGATGAACTAAAAAAAGACGGTATAGAAGTTGCCGAACTGACCCTGCATGTTGGTCTTGGAACGTTCAGACCGGTCAAGGCTGAAACGATAGAAGATCATGAGATGCATTCTGAGTGGTATGACTTCCCTAAAGAAACTTCAGACATCATAAGGAAAGCAAGATCCGAAGGAAGACGCATCATTTCTGTCGGAACCACTTCCACAAGGACTCTTGAAGCTGTTGCTTCAAAAGATCCTGAAATGAATCCTGCCTCAGGATATACAAACATTTTTATCTATCCGGGCTATGAGTTCAAATGCGTCAATTCCCTGATCACTAATTTCCATCTTCCCGAATCCACGCTCATTATGCTTGTTTCCGCTCTGGCGGGAAGAGAAAATGTCCTTAACGCATATAAACACGCCGTTGAGGAGGAATACAGGTTCTTCTCATTCGGTGACGCCATGTTCATTACAGATTTGGAGAATTGATATGTCAGATCATCCCGTATGGTACGAACACATTCATACATGCGCCCAGACCGGAGCAAGACTCGGCAGGGTTCATACTCCCCACGGGACTTTTATGACGCCTGCTTTTATGCCGGTAGGAACACAGGCTTCCGTCAAAGGCATGAGCCCCGAGGAAGTATACGGAATGGGCGCGGGCATAATGCTGTCAAACACATATCATTTATGGCTCAGACCCGGAAGTGACATCGTTGCCAAGGCCGGCGGTCTTCACAAATTCATGAACTGGAAAGGCGCAATACTTACAGACAGCGGCGGATTTCAGGTGTTCTCACTCGCAAAACCGAAGGATGTCAAAGAAGACGGCGTTAAGTTCAGTTCACATATTGACGGTAGAAAGTTATTCTTAACTCCCGAGATATCTATGCAGGTTCAGAATGACCTGGGAGCGGACATAATCATGGCTTTCGATGAATGCTGCCCCTACCCTTGCGATCACGCCTATGCCGACAGATCACAGGCCAAGACCACAAGATGGCTCGAGCGTTGCATCGAAGCACACAAGAGACCTGATGAACAGGCTCTTTTCGGGATCATACAGGGTTCAATGTATCCGGATCTCCGCAAAAAAAGCGCTGATGCAATTACGTCTTTTGACCTTCCCGGATTTGCTATCGGAGGAATCTCAGTAGGTGAACCTAAAACTCTCTTCCTGGACATGATCGACTGCACTGTACCCCTTATGCCGGAAGACAAGCCCCGCTATCTCATGGGTGTCGGCACTCCGGATTATCTTATAGAAGGAGCATGCAGAGGCGTCGATATGTTCGACTGCGTTCTTCCCACCAGAATGGGCCGGCATGGCACTATCCTCACAGATTACGGGAAGAAGATCATAAGGGACAAGAAGTTCGCAGAAGACTTCGGACCTATGGATCCTGACTGTGACTGTTATGCTTGCACGAACTTCTCTGCCGCATATGTAAGGCATCTTATCAAGGCCAATGAGATGTTCGGATTAAGGCTCTGCACTTACCACAACATCTATTTCCTGTTAATGCTCATGGAAAGGATCCGTCAGGCTATCGCCGAAGACAGACTGGGAGATTTCAGGAAGGAATTCTACGAGCGTTTAGGCTGATAACTATCTGTTCAGCTTCAACGTTACAGCGGACAGATTACCGCACTTAAGCTGTGACTGATCCGAGATACGGCGTACCATCATATCCATCCAGTCGTTGCAAGAATCTGCGACAAGGGCATCGGCAAGGATACCTTCGTTGGTCAGGAATTTAAAGAAATTATCAGTTGCGCATATTATCCTGTCATCAGAAGACAGTCCGAAATATCCGTTCGGAAGCAGGCTGATCTGTCCCTGTCTTACTATCTTCGCACGGACATCACCTTTCCTAATGCTCTCGATCCCCTTCTGTTCAACACGGAGTATCAGATATTCTGAATCTTTATCAAGACATTCTTCAAAGGTCTGGTTAAGATAATCAATACCGTTACGCCCTTCTTCACTGCTTAAGATCTCGGAGAACAGCAAAGACTGGCTCTTGGGGGAATCAAGCTTGCTGCCATTGAAAATAGCAACTGTAAGGTTAGGAACGAGTCTCAGAAAGACCTCATCCTTATACTCATCGGCAGCGCCCCTGTGCTTAAATGTATAATACTCGATCAAACAAAACTCCTCTTCATCTTGATAACGACCGCCGAATAGTTGTCCTGCCTTGGGTTCTTTCTGGATTTGACACCGTACTTGATAGTCCTGGCAATGCCGGCAGCATTCTGATCAAGATGGATATGATTCACGATCCTGTTCAAAGGCATTGAATCGGTAACACCATCTGAACTGACGATAATGATATCATTTTCGATAAGCCTGAGAGGTCTGGATGTCGTAAGCACGTTGCATTTTAGATTACCTACAAAATCGATAAGGCCCTTTGCTCTTGTATCTTTATACGCATCAGAAGTATCAAGGCCTCCCTCAGCAAGCTTTCTGATCATAAGCGTTACATAATTCTGTTTATAATTCAGAAGCGTGGCACGGTTATTGCGGATCAGAATGATGTTGCTGTCACCAAGGCTGTAGAAGTTCATGTAATCATCGAAAATATGAACCATAACCAAAGTCGCTCCGGCACCCAGATGGTATTCCTCGTAGATCCTGTCTGAAATCCCGGAAATGATCTTCGCGTTTTCGGCCTGGGCATCAAATTTATAAGGGTAATTCTCACCGAGGGAATCGGTAACATATTTTGAGACTACCTCTCCGTTAAGAAGGCCTCCCATTCCGTCGGAACACGCTGCGACGAATCCGGTCTCATCCACCTTGTCCATCGGTGAAATATAGAGTGAATCCTCCTGATTGTCACGTTTTCCGCGCTCATGGAAATAGGCAACATCGCACACGAGCTTAAGCTTTCCCTTATGCTTGTTGGAATAAAGCGTGTATTTGATCAGTGTATACAGAGCTACAATGATAAAGAAAACAAAAGAAACAGCAAACAATACAAGTGCAACTATGATTGCACGCACAGTATCATCAGGCAGAATGCTGTAATCGAACATTGCTTATCTCTTCCGGAACAGTATGAAGTTTATGTGTTTCTTTTTCGCTTAAATATAATTCTAACTCATAAAATGAGGAAATATCATAATTTCTTACAGGCTTTGTCAGTCAGCATTGTTATCAGATGCCACGTATCTGTCTATCAGACCGCCTGCAAAACATGTCATAAAGTACTGGACCCATGAGACAACAATGAATGAATAAAGGAAAATGAATATTCCGAGCGTAAGATATGATGCCGACATCAGCAAATAGAACGGAATCACAAAATAGAATAGGAATACCACAAGAAAAGCACCGAGACACGGCCCCGCTTTTATCAGGACAAAAATGACGGCATTTTTATAGATCTTCCAAAGCTTCAGATCTGTTGAGACCATCAATACATAGACAAAATTCTGCACAAGAACAAAGGCAAAAATCAAAACAATAAAGACCATGCCGATAACAGTTCCGGCAGGCGACTTGAAATTCAGATAAAACCCCGAAGCAAGGAGCAGCACCGGCGTAATGACCAGGCCTGTTATCATTGCGGCAAGACCCTTCTTCCAATTCGTTTTCAGGCCTGTCTTAAAGCTCGAAAAGAAAGAGACTGAAGTGTCATTCCTGATATCTTTATAGACCTGCGCAAAGCCTGCCTGAAAAGGTCCGACACAAACAAGCGTGCTTGAAAGAAGGAAATTTACTCCAAATATCGCAAGCAGGAAATACAGTTCCAGCACGGCTTCATCTCCGGTAACAGGGTCAATATATGACGAGACATCAATAAATGAAGGCGCGATCCATGGCACAAACAGCATGGACAGAAAGCCGGCAAGAATGATCGCTGGAATATTGAAAATGACAAACAATGAATTTGATGCCATCATTCTTACGATATTAGTCCATCCGGATATAAAGAACCTCGCCAAAGGTCCCCTGTCTTTTACAGAATCTTCAGAATCAATACCCTGTCTGCCGTGAACCATAACTTAAGATCACTTGGATGTAAGAGCGGCTACAGAATCCTCAAAAGCCTTAAGATGCTCAAGGCTTCTGTCAGCAATAGCGTTATTCTTATCCTTTTTGCCTGTCTTGCCTCTGAACCTTCCTTCAATGGGACTTACAATTCCGAAATTAGCATTCATAGGCTGGAATTTCCTGATATTCGGATCAGAAACATACAAAGCCATTGAACCTATAACAGTACAGGGATCGGGCTCATACGAAGGTTCTATGCCGAGAGCTCTCTGGGCAGCATAAAAACCTGCGACAAATCCCGAAGCGGTTGACTCGATATAACCCTCAACACCGGTGATCTGTCCCGCAAAAAAGATATCCTGTTTTTCCCTCAGATTATAGTGCGAACTCAGATACAGGGGGGAATTAAGGAAAGTGTTGCGGTGCATTACGCCATATCTGGTATATTCAGCGTTCTCAAGTCCGGGAATCATGCCGAACACCCTCTTCTGCTCAGGCCATTTAAGTCTGGTCTGGAATCCGACAAGGTTATACATCGTCTTGGCACGGTCATCCTGCCTGAGCTGAAGGTTCGCATAAGGCTCCTTGCCTGTGGCGGGATCAATAAGACCGACTCCTTTAAGCGGACCGAATCTCATCGTATCGACTCCTCTTTGAGCCATAACCTCAATAGGCATACAGCCCTCGAAGACTATCTCCCTGTCAAAGTTCTTAACTTCCGCCCTCTCGGCATTAACAAGCTCTTCCCTGAAAGCAAGATATTCCTCTTTGGTCATAGGACAGTTGATATAATCATCTCCGCCTTTTCCGTACCTTGAAGCCCTGAAGGCCTTGGTCATATCAATGGAATCGCCTGTAACTATAGGCGCAGCGCTGTCAAAGAAATGAAGACCTGACGTATCACCGGTTACCCTTAAGATATCCTCATAAAGATCGCCTTCAGTAAGAGGTCCGGTCGCAACGATAACGATCCCCTCTTCAGGTATCTTCTTAACCTCACCCGGAATGATTTCGATCATCGGGTTGTTTTTGATGGACTCGGTAATATAACCGGAGAACTCGTCCCTGTCCACGGCCAATGCGCCGCCTGCGGGAATACTTGCCTTATCCGCTGATTCCATTATCAGGGAACCAAGACGCCTTAACTCCTCTTTCAAAAGACCGATGGCATTCTCTCTTGCTGCGGCTCTTAAAGAATTGCTGCAGACAAGTTCCGCGAAATTCTCGGAATGGTGCGCAGGACTGTACTTAACAGGCTTCATCTCATAAAGCTTTACATGAACTCCCGCGCGCGCGCAGATATTCGCAGCTTCAGATCCTGCGAGTCCGGCACCGATTATTATTACCTCAGGCTCATTCTTCATCATCATTCTTCTTGCTGTCAGATGATTTTCTGCTCTTTCTGATATTGGATACACAATCCTTGTTGGAGCACCTGGGATAAGCCTTTTTGCCGAAATGCTTCAATACCATGTATGAACCGCATTCGGGGCAGACTTTATCATCAATCGGAAGATCCCATGAAATGAAATCACAATCAGGATTGCTGCCCTGTTTATCGCAGGTATAGAAAGACTTGTTCCTGTATTTCTTGGATTTGTGGACAAGAAGTCCAGAACCGCACTTAGGGCATTTGCCCTTGGCATATACAACGATATTCTTTGTGTAATTGCATTCGGGGAAGTTGGAGCAGGCAATAAATTTGCCGTATCTACCTTCCTTATAGATAAGCTCGCTTCCGCACTGTGGGCACATCTCACCTGTCTTTTCAGGTTCAAATGTTATCTTGTCGATAGATTCCTGGGCTGCCTTAACCTGGGTGTTGAATTCAGGATAGAAAACATCAAGGACATGCTCCCACTCCTCCTTGCCTTCCTCAACTTCATCGAGCTTTGTCTCCATATCCGCAGTAAATGAAAGGTCAACAATCTCGCTGAAATTCTCAGAAAGCATATTTGTAACGATCTTTCCGAGATCGGTGATCTGAAGCAGTTTGCCGTTCTTCTCAATATACTTGCGGTCAAGTATGGTCGAGATCGTGGGTGCATATGTTGAAGGTCTGCCGATACCGTATTCTTCAAGTGCCTTGATCAATGTGGCTTCCGTGTAATGCGGAGGCGGCAGAGTGAATTTCTGTAATGACTTGAGATCAAGCAGTTCAAGCTTCATGCCGTCTTCAAGAGGCGGAATGGCAGCCTTGCCGTCCTGGTCATCAGCCTTGTTCGTATCCTCGGCAATATCATCGTAAAGAACAAGGAATCCCTTAAATGTTACAGTCTCGCCGACAGCCCTGAACACTCTTCCGTTGCATGAAGCCTGGCATGTGACTGTATCGAGTTTGCAGGAAGCCATCTGAGTTGCGAGGAATCTGTCCCAGATAAGCTGATAGAGCTTATACTGATCATTCGTAAGAGAAGATTTTATCTCTCTGGGATCAAGATCGAAATGCGTGGGTCTTATGGCTTCGTGAGCGTCCTGAGCGGAATTCTTATTCTTATACTCTCTTTTATAAGGAGCACAGTATTCGGAACCGAAACGCGCCTTGATGATATCCTTTGCGGCAGCAACAGCCTCTTCCGAAATACGTACAGAGTCTGTTCTGATATAGGATACCAAAGCCGTCTGTCCTGCTCCCGCGATCTCAACACCTTCATAGAGCTGCTGAGCGATAGACATAGTCTTCTTTGATGAGAATCCGAGTCTCCTGGATGCTTCCTGCTGTAACGTAGAAGTCGTGAACGGCGGATACGGATTGCGGTCTTTCTTGCCTTTCTTGATCGAATCAACAACCAAAGGTCCGTTACCCACAGCATCAAGAACGACCTGGGCATCCTCAAGACACTTAAGGTCATCTTTTCTGATCTTACCGTCGCTGTCAACAACACCGTAGTATCCGAGCATGAACTTGTCACTGTTATTTCCGGGTGTGACCAGAGCCTTGATAAGCCAGTATTCTTCAGGCTTAAAAGCATCTATCTCCGCATCACGGTCCATTACGATCTTGGTTGCCACAGACTGCACTCTTCCTGCGGAAAGACCTTTGCGGATCTTTTTCCAGAGAAGAGGGCTGAGTTCGTAGCCGACAAGTCTGTCAAGGATCCTTCTTGCCTGCTGTGCATTGGCAAGATTCATATTAATGGCCCTGGGATTCTTGATTGCTTCCTGGACCGCAGTCTTTGTAATCTCGTTAAAAGTGATCCTGCACTTTGAATCCGGGTCGATCTTCAGAACTTTGGCAAGATGCCATGCAATAGCTTCACCCTCGCGGTCAGGGTCGGTTGCAAGTAATATCTCATCTGCATCGGCAGCCATGAGCTTAAGATCTCTTACAACCTTCTCCTTTCCTTTCATAGTGATATATAAAGGCTTGTAATTATTCTTGACGTCAACGCCGAGGTTGCCTGAAGGAAGATCCCTGATATGACCTAATGAAGCCGAAATGATATAATCGCTGCCAAGATATCTTCCGATAGTCTTAGACTTGGCAGGCGACTCTACGATAACTAATTTTTTACCCATGGAGTACCCCTCTATATTTTTAATTAAAAATATATCATCATTATACAAATGTCAACGAGTACTTCCCCTGTTCCTGACATACTGTCCCATTAAGTTCAAGTTCTGTCAATAACCTTGACACTTTATAAAACGGCAGCATTGTTATACCGCAGAGCTCATCCGCGCATAAAGGCTTTAATGTCAGTGAATCTTTGATTATATCCTTCCAGTTATCATCAGTCAGTTCTTCAGGCTTTACTTTTGCCAGTTCCCTCAAAACACTGACATCTATGGCTTCTCCGAACTCCTCTTTGGCGATATCACTGTAATAAAACTCTTTGGAGCAACCAAGATCCAGCCTCTTATACATTACCGCACGTGCAACACTGTCGATAACGCTTTCTGAATTTAACAGCACATTGCCGCCGTCCTCCAAAAGCTTCAGTCCTCCCCAGGAATTCTTATAATAAATATTATTCGGCAGGACAAAAACCTCTTTACCCTGTGATGCAGCGAAAGAAGCAGTATGAAGCGTACCTGACACGGCTCCGGCTTCCATGATCAGCGTACAGTCTGAAAGTCCCGCTATAAGTCTGTTCCGCGACGGGAAATACTGTCTTAAAGGCTGCTGGCCGGGCGGCATTTCCGATATGACCAGACCGTTTGAACATATAAGATCATAAATATCCTTATTAGATGCCGGATATATATTATCAACACCGCCGGCAAGAACGGCAATTGTTCCGCCTTTGGTCTTAACAGATGATATATGGGCCTGACGGTCGATCCCGTAAGCCATGCCGGATATAACTGCAATTCCCTTACAGCCAAGTTCACGGCACATCTGATCCGTTGCATAGAGTGCATATCTGCTTGGATTCCTTGAACCTACAACAGCGACAGAACCGGATAAAGTCATATTTTCAACAATCCGGTAATTGCCTCTTATATAAAATACCTGAGGCATTCCGCTGAGTTTTTTCCAGTTATACGGATAGTACTCATCAAGGCATGATATGACTTCGATACGGTTTGCATCGGCTATTTTTTTATAATTTTTCACAAGCTTTTCAATATCGCCGTAGGATTCAAGCAGTCCGTTTATCTTTGAGACCGTATCCGACTTCAGTTCTGATTCCTTCCTGACTATCCTGTTTAACAGGTCTTTATCGGAAAGATCCCTGTAATTTCTTATCAGCTTAAGATCAGATAATTCTTTCAGAGTCCTGAAATTGATCTTTGTATTCAGAATCATAGCCGAATAAAAGAAATCCTTATCCCTGTCAGTAAGTATTTCCATAGCAAAACCTCCTATAGATTTCTCATCCTGTACTGAATTGCTTCGGACACATCAGCTTCAGATATATCGGCTGATTCATTTATATCTGCAATAGTTCTTGCGACTCTTAATATTCTTGTAAATCCGCGCGCAGAGAAAAATCCCTTATCGGACAATTCGGAAGCATACCTGACCACTTTCTCCGGTATCCGCATTGAATCCCTGATATCACCTTCCGGAAAAGTTCCGTTCAGGTAATTCCCTCCGTATCTTTCGTGAGCGATCTGCCAGCAGCGTTCGACGGTCTTTCTGTATTCCGGACTTTCTGCTCCGGCATCATCTATATAAATACTTGCCATATCCTCTCCCGATATGGATCTCATCTCACTGAAAATATCGATCCTTTCAAGAAAAGGTCCGCTGATCCTGGACATATACCGTCTTATATCTCCCGCCGTGCATCTGCACTTGTTATCTTTTTCATATAGCATCCCGCATCTGCAAGGATTACCTGTACCAAGGAAGATAAAATCAGAATCAAAAGAATAGAGATTACCCCGCTTCATCAGGTGAACTTTCCGTTCCTCTAAAGGCTTTCTCAGAAAATCAAGCACGTCTGTCTTGAAAAGAGGCAATTCATCCGCAAACAGTATCCCGTGATTGGCAAGCGCCATCTCTCCGGGCGAAAGAGTAAGTGCGTTTCCGATCAGTTTACCGACCGTAATATTGGGACCGACCATCCTGACAGGCCGCTCACAGCTTAATACCGATGATTCACCCTGAACCAGTTCATTCAGTGCATATACGTCAGCCATCTCTTCCCGGCTCAGCTTAGGCAAGAGCCCCGAAAGGATCTTTCCCGCCATAGTCTTTCCGCTCCCGGGGCTACCTGTCAGAAGTATATTATGGAAACCGCATGCGCTGATCAGAAGCGCCCGCTTTGTCTTCTCCTGCCCCTTCAGTATCGATATATCCAGATGATCTGCTGACGGACTGACTGCTTCAGAAATAAACCCTGATTCCGTATACCTGTTTCCGTCAAAGATATCACTTAGTTCGGAAAGGCTCGTTATCCCCTGTCCTGTAAATCCGGCAAGCCCCGCGCTGCAGGATTCCCCCTGAGGTATGATCTTATAGTCAAAGATCATATCCCTAACAGTCTTAAGTCTGATGCACGAACCCGGCGTTCCCTTGAGATCGCCTCCCAGAGTAAGCTCTCCTTCCGCATATATCCTTGCATCGGGAGGCAGATATAACTGTCCTGAAGCGAAAAGTATACCAAGTGCCATCGGAAGATCGAATCCCGATCCGGTCTTGCGCATATATGCAGGACTGATGCCTATCGTTATATGTCCTTTCGGCATATTAAATCCTGTTGATTTGAATGCTGATATAAGTCTTCCCTGAGCTTCCTTTATAGATGAATCGCAAAGTCCTATAACCGAGAAAGTCGGAATACCGGGAGCTATGGACACTTCGATCAGTGCTACGGTCGAATCCGTACCGGAAGCAAAGCAGGAGTAAAGTCTTGCCACATTAGGTCTGGATGCCATGGTGAATCCTCCTTTTATACGGAGGATACGCTTTTTCGAAAACGATTATCAGTACAAAAGTATCGCAGGAATCTCTGAAGATTTAAGACAAGTTTTGCGGCAAAAGCACCCGGCAGCGACACATTATTACAAAAACCTACAAACAAACCGGCAATCCCTGCACAAAAACCGACAAAGAACCGACAAAGTATTATGGTCTGAATGTGCTAAAATTATGAGGCAAATTAAGTTAAAGAGGTATATATATGAAGCTTGGTATCGTAGGACTTCCCAATGTCGGCAAGAGCACACTTTTCAATGCGATCACAAGAGCAGGAGCAGAAGCCGCAAACTATCCGTTCTGCACAATAGAACCCAATGTCGGCGTAGTATCCGTTCCGGATAAGAGATTAGATAAACTCGCGGAGATCTACAACCCCGAGAAATACACTCCTGCAGTCGTTGAATTCGTTGATATCGCAGGTCTTGTTGCGGGAGCATCCAAGGGTGAAGGTCTCGGCAATAAATTTCTTTCCAATATCAGAGAGTGCGATGCAATCGTTCATGTTGTCAGATGCTTTGACGATCCTGATGTCATCCATGTTAACGGTCACGCTGATCCTGCCGGTGATATCGCCACTATCGATGTCGAACTTATTCTTTCTGATCTTGAGATCATGGAGAAGCGCATCGACCGCACCAAGAAGATGATGAAAGGCGGCGACAAAGCATTTGCCAAGGAACTCGCCGTCTATGAAAGGATCTATGATTGTCTTGCAGAAGGCAAATCAGCAAGAACCCTTTCCTTCGAAGAAGATGAACAGGAATATACAAAAGATCTCCAGCTCATCTCAATGAAGCCCGTACTCTACTGTGCGAACATCGCCGAATCAGATATCAAAAACGGTGATGATATTCCCTACGTTAAGACCGTTAAGGATATCGCCGACAAAGAAGGCTCCGGAGTTGTTGTTATCTCCGCAAAGATCGAAGAGGAACTGGGCGAACTCTCTCCTGAAGACCGTGAGCTTTTCCTCGAAGATCTCGGCATCGAGAGCGCAGGTCTTGATAAGATGATCAATGCATCCTATACACTTCTCGGACTTATCTCTTTCCTTACCGCAGGACCCAAGGAAGTCCGTGCCTGGACGATCAGGAAAGGAACAAAAGCTCCCCAGGCTGCAGGAAAGATCCACTCGGATTTTGAAAGAGGCTTTATCCGTGCTGAAGTTGTTTCCTATGATGACCTTATCGCCAACGGAACATACAACGCAGCCAAGGAAAAAGGTCTTGTAAGATCTGAAGGCAAAGAATATGTCATGAAAGACGGCGACGTCGTCGTATTCAGATTCAACGTCTGATAATCAACACAGGAATAACTCAAAAGGCCCGCATCAGTTTTTGCGGGTCTTTTTATTATCCGTTCTTTTTACAACACTTAAGAAACACGTCTCTATACCGCTCACGATAAACGAGATGCCTGCAAAAACGATAGTATTCCGTGTACCGTTGAACGGATCGATAAGGAAAGCTATTCCGGCAACTATCAATGCAATTGCAAGTCCAAGAAGCACAATGCTGTACATATTCTTTTTGAATAAAAAGATCTCCTGCCTCAGTTTTACGATACCGTCGATAAGGAAGAAAATACCGACTATTGTTGCCAGGAGCTGCAATACTATAGCCGGCTTAAGGATAAAGAAAACTCCCAGCGCCATGATAATGACCGAATAAACAAGCACGATCTCCGCGCCGGCGGCTTTGCCGTAATTTTCTTCCCTGAACTGCTTTATCGAAATGACATATCCGATAACTTCTGATAATCCCGCAACAAAAAGAACAACTCCGAACAGGATACCTATCACGCCAGAAGAGATCTCCGGAAACAGTATCAGGAAAATTCCGGTAATGATCGCGAAAAATCCGCCTATATAAGATGGTAACCTTTTATTCTGCAAATCCATTTCGAATCCTCAAAGCCTTAATATCCGGGCTTGATCAGCGTAAAGATAAAATCCTTGCCGCGTGCTATGAACTCTCTCTGATAATTATACTCCCTGATAATATAACCTGAATTGACAGCCTCAACACCTACTGATTCTATACCGAACATATGGCTGTCATATACTGATCTTGCGCAATGGAACCCGGTCGTAACAACAACAGCTGTCTTGATGTCAAAGATCCTGACCGCTCTTAGCATAGTCTCATAAGTTGAAAGACCAAGGGGATCACAAACGACAGAAGCGGGATCTATTCCCTGTCTTACAAGAAATTCTTTCATTACTCCGGTCTCATCGTATTTCCCGGGTTTTTCACTGTCACCGCTTACAAGGATATAATCCGCGCAACCCGTCTGATATACCATAGCTGCTGTCCTCAGGCGGTCAGCGAGCATTGGACTTGCCGTATCATTCCATACTGCACACCCCAATACGATAACCGCGTCATAGTGTTCTTTTGAGACATCACCGGCGGTAAAGCTGTCAAGAGAATAAAGGTCCGAAGCCGTGCTGTTTTCGACATGATTATTCAGTATCTGAAGTATCAGCACTCCCAGGAAGAACAATAGAGCAAAGACCAGGAATAACTTCAGAAATATCCTGGAGCGCTTTTTAACTGTCTTTTTTTCCGTCTTCTTCATTCTTTGATGCTGCTTTCTCAGCTGCTTCAATCATCGACTTTGTTAAAAAGAAGATCAAACCGGCAGTAAAAATAAAAACACAGAGAACCGTAATATCTGAAATGATCACGAAGGCTACGGGAAGCCCTTTCATGATAAGCGTAAACAACAGCACAAGAAGGGCTCCTGACACATAAACACCGCAGCAGGCACGGTAAAAAGCTTTATATTTTCCGGTGCAGAACTGACTTTTGCCAATAAAGAGATAGATAAGTATCACTAAAGACAGTACAGCAAAAGCCGAAGCTGTTATTACCGCGGCAATGTTCATATCCTGATACCTCTTTCGTGGAGCTGTTCGCGGATAAGAACTTCCACTTTATCCTTGAGATCCTCCAAATCCCATGAATTATCGATAGAATGATCGCCGAGTTCACAGTATTCGTCATCAGTCATCTGGACCGCAATCCTTCTTTCAGCCTCATCCTTATCCATGCCTCTCTTCTGAAGTCTGGCAAGACGTACATCCTTGTCACACGTTACGACCCAGATCTGGTCACAGAGCTCACGGAACTTATTTACCGGGATCGGCACATCGAGAACGACACACTTAGAACCCTTCTCCTTTTCCTTTGTCAGAGTCTCATCTATCTGCTCGAAAACATGTCTGTGTATGATCGTGCTCAGATCATCAAGCTTTTTCTTGTCACTGAAAGCGATATCAGACATAACGCGTCTGTTGAGGGAACCGCTAGCGGTTACCACTTTATTACCGAATGTCGCTGCGATCTCAGGCATTGCCCTTCCGCCCGGAGCCGTAACAGCTCTGGATATCTCATCCGCATCAAGCACCGTAAGACCTTTTTCCGCAAGGATACCTGATACGGTACTCTTGCCGCTTCCTATTCCTCCTGTTATACCCAGTACAAACATTACTTTGCTTCCAGCCAGTCCTTTCCGAATCCAACCTCTGCAAGAAGAGGCACGCTCAATTTTGCCGCAGCTTCCATTTCATTCTTAAGAATGGATGCGCAAAGATCCTTATCCTTAACATCACATTCGCAGATAAGTTCATCGTGAACCTGCATTACCAGTCTTGCCGAAGGAAGCTGCTCCTCCAAAGCTTTGCTGACACGGTTCATTGCTATCTTTATGATATCCGCAGCAGTTCCCTGAATAGGAGTGTTCATCGCAACCCTGTAACCGAAATTCTTTACATTCCTGTTCTGGCTCTTCAGTTCGTTCAGGATACGCTTTCTGCCGTACATCGTTACGGCATAACCTTTCTCCTCACCGGTCCTCTTAAGACTGTCAAGGTATGAAGTAACCCCCGGAAACTGGTTTCCGTACTCTTTGATGAGTTCAGCTGCCTCTTTATATCCGATGCCGAGATCCTGCGCCAGACCGTAATCTGAAATACCGTAGATAATACTGAAGTTAACAGTTTTCGCGGTGGCACGCATCTTGTGGGTCACCATTTTCTCAGAAACACCGAAAACCTTAGCCGCTGTTCTCTTATGGATATCCTCTCCTTCACGGAATGCCGAACACATTACCTCATCACCGCTCAATGAGGCAAGCAGACGCAGTTCGATCTGCGAGTAGTCCGCGTCAACAAGGATCTTTCCTTCCTCAGCCGTAAATGCTTCACGGAGACGTGAGCCTTCATCAGTCCTTACCGGAATATTCTGAAGATTAGGCTCGGTGGATGACAGTCTTCCGGTGTTCGTCATAGCCTGTGTAAAAGTCGTATGGATGCGTGAATCACTACCGATCGCGCGTGCAAGACCGACCGCATATGTAGAATCGAGCTTGGATAATTCGCGGTACTTGATTATATGATCGATCGCGGGAGACATATGTCTTAACCTGTTAAGCTCTTCAATGCCTGTGGAATATTCCCCGCTCTTGCCCTTTTTGCCGGAAGGAAGTCCTAAGTATTTCTCACCATATAAGACCTCACCAAGCTGCTTGGGCGATAAGATATTGAATTCCTTGCCGCAGATGTCAAAGACTCTCGCGCCGATATCTTCAAGGCGCTTTGTATACTCGCTGTGGAGTTCGGAAAGCCTCTCTCCTGATACATGCATGCCGTTTCTTTCAATCTTATCCAAAGTAATAACAAGCGGGAACTCTATATCATAGAGAAGGCTCTTAAGATCATTATCCTTTTCGATATCTCTCGAAATGACTTTCGCGATACCCATGACAGTAAGAAGCTTTTCAGCGATCTCGTTTATCTTCGAAGATCCGTCATCTTCCAAAGGAGCGTCAAAGATAGATAACTGCTGGTAATCAGCCTTCTTCTCCTCAACGGGATAAGCGGATCTGATCACGCTCTCATAAAGCCTTTGAAGATCGGACTTGCCCGAAAGAATATTAAGAACATAGCCTGCTATCTCACAATCGAAAACTGATCTTACGGACGCAAGCGGAGTCCTGATCAGCTTCGACCTGTCCTTATACCCGAATGCGACCGGAAATATCTCCCTGCCTGATGTCAGCGAATCAAATTCCTCAGGGCTTATCACATAACAGGTCTTGCTTTTCCAGTCGAAAACAACAACTTTGTTTCCTGAAGGAATATCAGCAAAATCTATAGCTGTGTTAAGGTTATCAGGATCAAAGGAAGACGGGATCTCATACCTGATGCTTATCCCTTTCTTTAACGCTTCCTGCACTTCAGACGATATTCCGCTTACGAATTCATCAACATCTTCAGCAGGCTCAAAACCCGAAGGCTTAACATTCTCAAGATCGAGCTTTTTCAGGAGCGACCTTAACGCAAGGCGGTTAAGCGCGCCGGACATGGCGGAAAGATCCCTTGTCTCAGAAGGATAAACCGCATCACCGGCGCTGAATTCAACAGGGCTCTGCCTGTCGATAGTACAGAGTTTTATATTCAGATCGAGCAGTTCGCGTGAAGCCTTGATGCGTTCACTTAACGCAGGCGATAACTTATCAGCATTCTCGTAAACGCCGTCACAGGAACCGTAATCGGCTATAAGCTTAAACGCGGTCTTCTCGCCTACCTTTTCGACGCCTTTGATATTATCGGAGTTATCACCCATAAGAGCCTTAACCTGAACAAAGACCTCAGGCTTTACTCCGTATGTGTCTTCGAACATCTTACGGTCAAAGAGGATACGGGGTTCCTTTCCTTTGCCGGACTGGGGCATGATAACGGAAACTTTATCTGATATAAGCTGGAAATCATCGTGGTCTCCGCTGAAAATATAGACATTCATTCCGAGCTCTTCGCCCTGTTTTGAGAGTGTTCCGATAAGATCGTCCGCCTCGTAACCCGCAAGTTCCATGCGCTTGATGCCGTATAGATCAAGGAGGTTCTTAACAACCGGCATCTGTGCCGCCATGTCATCGGGCATTCCCTTGCGGTTAGCCTTGTATTCAGCGCTCATCTTATGTCTGAATGTCGGCTCTCTCCTGTCGAAAAGAACACACATATGATCCGGTTCATATTCCTTCATGACTCCGAGAACTGAATTGAAGAAACCGTTTACGGCGCCGGTAGGAGTACCGTCGGGTGCTGTCATGGGAGCTCTGCCTATAACGGCATAGTATGCTCTGTTGATTATTGAATTGCCGTCAACCAAAAGGAGTGTGCTCATCAGGTGACCTCTGTCGCTTTCTTCTTTTCCTCTTCGATCTCCTGCTCCCTGACTGCACGCGCGGTGCTGATCATGAGCTTGATCCTGTTAAGCTGGTTAGCCTCGGAAGCACCCGGATCGTAGTCGATCGGAACGATATTCGAAGTAGGATACTGTCTTCTCAATTCCTTGATCATGCCCTTGCCTGTTACATGGTTAGGAAGACAAGCAAAAGGCTGTGCGCAGATGATATTCGGAACACCGTCCTGAATGAGCTCGATCATTTCGGCCGTAAGGAACCATCCCTCACCGCACGAATTGCCGCAGCTTAAAACAGTGGAAGACTTCTCAGCAAGTTCCTGGATCCTTTCGGTCAACATAAACTTGCCGTTTGTTTTTGCGAATTCCTTGTTTATAGGCTTTCTCAGAGACTCAAGGAATCTGATCGCTGTCTTCATGAGATAGCCTGTCTTCTTGCTCTTTCCGAGGTTCTGGGACTGCCAGAGCGGGTTATACGCACAGTAAAGGAAGAAATCCAGAACGCCCGGCAGTACGGCTTCGCAGCCTTCTGCTTCGATAACGTCTATAGCGTTGTTATTCGCGTCAGGCTGGAACTTAACGAGGATCTCGCCGACAAGTCCGACTCTCGGCTTTCTGGGAATATCTGCAAGAGGCAGAGCATCGAACTTCGACACTGCGAACTTAACGAACTCCTTGTACTTAGTAATGACAGGAGGATTATCAAAATCGACCCCTATCTGCGCAAGACATTCCCTGATAGCCTTCTTCTCCTCAATACTCTTGGAGAAATAGCTGTTGGGCATCATGATGTCATAGCCTTCGGTAAGTTCATGGTTCAAAAGCTTGGGATTGAAAAGTTTCCTTCCGATCCTGTTGATGTAAGAATAAAGGGCATTTGCAGATCCCGGGACCTTCTCGTACGGTCTGACCCTTAATAGCAGAGTTGATACCATGTCACCGGCACACAAAGCCTTGATCGCATCGAGCAGGAACGAGACAGTATATTCGAAGCCCTCATTCTTTTCGAATCTCTGCGCGGAGATAGTAATGACGGGTATCTGTGGATAGCCTGCCTCCTTAAGCGCTTTCCTTAAGAAAGCGACATAGTTCGTAGCACGGCATCCGCCGCCTGTCTGAGTGATCGCGAGCGTCGTGTTGTCAGGATCGATATCGCCCTTTAATATCGCATTGATCATCTGTCCGACAACGATAAGAGTCGGGAAACATGCGTCGTTATTAACATACTTAAGACCGCATTCGATATCTTCACGTGTTGCCTGCTTCAAAAGCTTGAGCTTATAGCCGTGCTTATGGAAAACGGATTCCACAAACTCGAACTGGATGGGAGCCATCTGCGGAGCAAGGATCGTATGATTTTTCTTATGCTCTTTTGTAAACTCCACTCTCTTAACAACGTAAGGAGCATCATCAGAAGATGTATTTGCTGCGGCCTGGCCGTTCTGTTCAAGCTCGGTTCTCTCATTCATGGCAACGACAAGTGATCTCATTCTGATCCTTGCTGCGCCGAGGTTGCTTACCTCGTCTATCTTCAATAAAGTATAGAGTTTTCCTGATGATTCAAGGATCTCCTGGACCTGGTCGGATGTGACAGCGTCAAGTCCGCAGCCAAAACTCGTAAGCTGGACGAGTTCCAGATCAGGTCTTGTTATAACGAAAGCAGCCGCCTCATAGAGTCTTGTGTGATACATCCACTGGTCGATAACTCTGATAGGACGCTTTAATACACCGGGCTTTGCGACTGCATCTTCTGTGAGAACCGCAAGTCCGAGAGAATTGATCATCTGAGGAATACCGTGGTTGATCTCAGGATCGCAGTGATAAGGTCTTCCCGCAAGAACAATACCCTTAAGGCCTTTTTCTTCCATCTCCTTAAGGATCTCAACGCCTTTATTCCTGATATCCTCTTTATATTTGAAGTATTCTTCGGCACCTGCCTGTACAGCCTGCTTTGCCTCTTCCGCGGATACTCCGAGATAATCAAAGCATTCAGTAAGATGCAGGGCAACATTGTCCAGGTTGTCCAGAGGCATGAAAGGATTCAAATATCTGATGTTCTTTTCGAGCAGATTCTCAACGTTATTGCGAATAACCTCAGGATAGGAACAGACTATCGGACAGTTATAGTGGTTGTTGGAATTATCATTTTCGATATTCTCGTAAGGAACATCAGGATAGAAGATCGTCGTAATACCACGGTCTATCAGATTCTCGATATGGCCGTGAGCGAGCTTTGCGGGATAGCATACTGATTCCGAGGGAATAGTCTCCATACCGCCCTCATATATCTTATGTGAGGATCTTGCGGATACGAGGACCCTGAATCCGAGCTTTGTAAGAACGGTAAACCAGAAAGGATAGTTCTCATACTGGTTGAGAACACGGGGAATACCGATCTCTCCTCTCGGAGCATCTTCAAGCTTCATAGGCTTATAGTAGCTGAATGTCCTTGAGTACTTGTAATCGAAAAGATTCGGAAGCTTCTTCTTGTCATTGACGGGTTCTCTGTCGAGTGCCAGATCCTCGCCTCTCTCGCAGCGGTTGCCGGATACGAACTTTGTGCCGTTGGAGAATGTAGCAATAGTAAGTCTGCAGTGATTCGTGCAGCCCTGGCACTGTGTATTCTCGGTATCCATCGAAAATGAATCGAGTTCATCCTTTCCGAGAACAGCTGATCTTGAGCCTTCCCTGCATCTTCTCTGAGCGATCAGCGCAGCGCCGAAAGCGCCCATCAGTCCTGCGACATTAGGTCTTATTACATCTCTTCCGGATACAAGCTCAAAGCATCTTAAGATAGCATCATTAAGGAACGTTCCGCCCTGAACGACGATATTCTTTCCGAGCTGCTCAGTATCACGGATCTTGATTACTTTATATAGAGCATTTCTTACTACTGAATATGAAAGGCCTGCCGAGATATCACCTACTGAAGCGCCTTCCTTCTGCGCCTGCTTAACCTTTGAATTCATGAACACAGTGCAGCGTGTACCGAGATCGACAGGCTTTGTCGATGACAATGCAGCTTCAGCGAATTCAGGCGTTGTAAGTCCCAGTGTCTGGGCAAATGTCTGGATAAATGAGCCGCATCCTGATGAGCATGCCTCATTGAGCATGATGGAATCGATAACGCCGTTCCTTATCTTCATGCACTTCATGTCCTGGCCGCCGATATCGATAATGAAATCAACATCAGGACAGAAGAACTTGGCGGACTGGAAATGAGCCATAGTCTCTATCTCGCCGATATCAATGTTAAGGGCTGCCTTAATGATGTTCTCACCGTAACCGGTTACGCATGAATGAGCCAGATAACAGTC
>CACYRM010000002.1 GCA_902776845.1 Oscillospiraceae bacterium | reverse complement strand
ATCTTTGAGACCTGTGAAAGGACCTCCGGCCTTGACGAACCGAAGCATACAAGAACTATGAAATCCTCAGGAGAAAGAGCTTTGCAGCATTCGTTATAAGACATGACCTTAAAGCCGTGGAACATACGGTCCCTGACAAATCCGTCGCTGGCAAAGACCGCTGCTATGATATCTTTAAGCCCGTACTGTTCCAGCACGGCAATGATCTTGTCGGCACCGTCTCCGGTACCGTATAAAGCAATGGGGCGGCGTTCGCCGGCGAGGTATTCCCAAAGGTCCTGTTGAGTATTTGCTGTATCCATAGGGATAAGTATATCCGTTTTTTCTCCTGCCATGTTAAGCGCGGAAAAAGTTTTTCGGAACAGGATGCAACATTCATCCTCTGCCGTCTGTATTTATGGTAAGAAAGCGGACAGCTGATCTGTCCTGATGGAGGGAAATAAAATGAAAAAGAGAATTATAGCTATTGCCGTAGCGGGTGTTATTGCCGTATCGATGATCGCGGGATGCTCAAGCAAGGCCGCATCGGCACCTGTACGTGAACACAACGCCGCCGCAGGGGCTGAATCATATTCGGATACGATGAACGCCGGCAAGACACTGGCAGCTGAATACAGATACGATGAATCTCCGGAATTTGCGGATTACGAGGAATATAACGGCCTCGGAGACACGCTTGTCGCAGCAGCACCGGAGCCTGCGGGCGGTGTGAATATCGACCCGTCGAAGGGGCGCCTTCTCATAAGGACCGTATCGATCTCTGCCGAGACGACCAGATTTGCCGAAGTAGCTTCAAGTCTGGAAGGACAGGTAAAAGCAGCAGGCGGTTACATCGAATATTCCTCGATGCGCGGCACAGGCAACAATAAGGATCTGCGCACAGGCACTTATACGGTACGTGTACCTGCGGACAGACTCGATGAGCTTATCGCTTCCGTAGGCAGCAGCTGCACGGTAATCTCTTCGAACGAAGGAACTTCAGACGTTACTCTGGAATATGTCGATACAAAATCAAGGATCGAATCATTAAGAGTTGAATACGACCAGCTCATGCAGCTGCTCTCCCAGGCACAGGACCTTGATACAATCATAATCCTCCAGAGCAGACTGACTGAAGTCAGATACGATATCGAGAGCTCCGAGTCAAGGATCAGAGTTCTTGAGAACCAGGTCCAGTACGCAACACTCACTCTTACTCTTATGGAAGTGCTCGAGGAGAAGGAAGTTGAGGAAGCCCACGTTGTAACATACGGCGAGAAGGTCATGAACCAGTTCAAGGATATGTGGGAGAACACAGTTGAATTCTTCCAGGATCTCCTGCTCGGAATCATCGCCGTAATACCGGGGATCATCTTCATCGGAATAATCACGGCAGTAGTGCTCATCATTGTCTTCACAGCACGCAAAAAGAGAAGAAAGGCCAGAGCTGCAAAGGCTCTCGCTGAAAAGAAAGCTGCTGAGGAAGCAGAGAAGAAAGCAGAAGAAAAGAAATCCGCTGATAAAAAAGAGACAAAGGAGGACAGGAAAGAAGAAAAGAAAGAAAACGCAAAAGATTAATCAGGATAAAGCATAGATAAATTCTGTAAATGGAATCTGATAAAAGTGCCGTAGATTAAGGGGGAAAAGGAACAAGAAGGAATAAGAGAATATTCAGAATTCATATACAGAGAAGTCACATCCGGCTGCGAAGCTCTCCCATCCTTCGGGACCTCCGCAGCCGATGTTGTCATATACGGCACATGTGAGGAACCCGCCGGCTCTTGCACCGGTCATTGCCTGAGGAACATCATCAAACACCAGAGCTTTTCCGGGCTCGAAAATAATACCCGGCGCGGACATATAATCTGTCACGCGCAGAAAGACATCAGGAGAAGTCTTGTTGATCTTATTCCCGAAATCCTCCAGTGTGATAATGCAGTCGAAATAGTCTTTTATCCCCGTATGTTTAAGTGAAGCCTCGGCATTCCTGCGGGAAAGAGCTGTCGTTACGCCTAAGGAGAATCCGAGTCTTCTGGCTTCGTCCAGATACTCTTTGGCGCCCTTTTTCAAGGTTACCTCGGAGCGGTAGAAATCATAGACCATCGATTCCCAGGTATCCGCGATCTCCTGCCATGTAAGGGGAATGCGGTATTTTACCTGTGTATATCTCGCGGCATCTTCTATGGACGCGCGTTTGACCATGTCGGTATATTCAGGTGTTACTTCATAACCGTAACGTCCTAGAAATTCCTTATCGACATCGTGCCACACGGACATCGAATCAAGAAGCGTTCCGTCCAAATCAAAAATAAGGAGCTTAACTCCATCCTTCGAAAGCGCTTTCAGATCGGGGTATCTGTCCGGCATAACAGGCTTTGGGGATGCCATCTTTTATTCCATGAATGAGAGTTTGCCCTTAAGGTCTTCCAGGGCTTTTTCTCTTCTGTCGTTGAATTCGGTCTTATTGTTCTCGATCAGGTTATTTCCGTAAGAATCGATGGATACGATCAGGGGACCGAAGCGGTTGCAGTTAAGCTTCCACATAGCTTCCGGCATTCCAAGGTCGAGCCATTCAACGCCTTCGCATTCAGTGACTTCCTCAGCCGCGACAACAGCGCATCCGCCGGGGAATATGGTGTGGATCGCGCAGTTTTCAACGCATCCCTGGGTTGTCTTGGGACCCATGCCGCCCTTGCCGATTATGATCTTGACGCCGGTCTTCTTAAGGAAATCAGCCTGGGCTTTCTCCATACGCATCGATGTCGTGGGACCGACACTGATTACCTTGTACTTATCAGGTTCGCCTTCAGCGGAGATCTTCTTCATGATGGGACCCGCATGGAAGATCGCCTTGCCCTTAAGATCGACAGGGGGTTCCTTGCCTGAGATAACGACTCTGTGATGCACATCGTCTCTTCCGGTGACGATGTCACCTGTGAGATAGATGACATCTCCGATGTGGACCTTCTTAATATCCTGGTCTGATACGGGTGTTTTGAATTCAAAAGTGCTCATAAGACTGCCCCCTTGTGTGTGAAGAAATCATAGGTGAAGTCAGGCTTTATCCTGATGCCGGCTCTTCTGTGCGCCCAACATGCGGTGGAAAGACCCATAGCGAGGGTAGCGGGGTGTCTTGAAGCCTGTTCGATGTTGACGCCCATAACGGAGAGCTTTCCGCCGAATCCGCCGGGCCCTAAGCCTATCGAGTTAAGACCGTCCTCCAGGAGCTTTTCCATCTCTGCGGCCTTCGGATTGGGGTTGTGTGAACCGACCTGTCTTAAGAGAGCTTTTTTTGAGAGCTTGGCGGCAACCTCGGAAGAGCCTGCGATGCCGATGCCTATGAGGCAGGGAGGGCACGCATTGACGCCGTATGTCGTCATCTGCTCGAAAACAGCCTTCGCGATTCCCTCGTAGCCTTCAAGAGGCATCAGGACCTTTGAGAAGCCGGGCAGTGAGCATCCGCCGCCTGCCATATAGAAATACAGTTCCAGCTCGTCGCTGTCTTTTACAATCTCCCAGTCGATCCACGGGCTGTGAGTTCCTATGTTGTTGCCCGTGTTCTTTTCATCGAAAACCTCTACCGCGTTGGGTCTTAAAGGAGCCTTTGCGGTGGCTTCCTTTACCGCGTCGATAAGCGCATCCTCTATGATGTCCATGTAAGGCCATTTCGAGCCGACGCGCGCGAAAAACTGCGGAATGCCGGTATCCTGGCATGAAGGCCTTTTCAAAGAATCCGCGAGCTCCATGTTCTTTTCCATGACATTATAGATATCGGGAGCAAAGCCTTCATTCTCGATCTCTTTCATCTGTGCCAGGCGCAGCTTTACATCGTCGGGAAGGTGGCCTGCGGAATAGCTCATAAATGATGCGACGAGTTCTGATAACTGTTCGCGGGGAGAGTCAGATGACATACAAAAACCTCCGTTAATTCTTTTCGTGACAATTATATAACAAGTGTTAGCGTGAATGCCGACGGACTTTTAAAAGAAATGCAAGTTCTTTATAATAAATTAAATTTTTAATTGTTTTATGTACAAGAGGTATCGTGATGACAGACGAAGTTAGAGCAAAAACGCCGGTGCTTGCAAAGATCGCTTCAGATAAAGTGTTCTGCTGGATGTCCATGGCGCTGCTCGTTTTTCTGCCGGTGGCAGAGATCATTGTGGAAGTGCTGATGAGCACAAAGAACAAAGCATTCAGGTTTATCAGGTATCCTTCATTCTTCCAGCCGAACATCGTTGCGATATTCGGTATTGCGGGAACACTTATGGTGATCCTGTCTTTGATCTCCAGGGCAACGGGCGGGAGAAAGTTCAAGCTTTATCTTGCCGATATCTTCTATTTCACGCTTCTGTTCTTCATGCTGATTTCGATGATATTCTCGGTCAATTTCGGAGTTTTCGCGAACGGCCTGAAGCATTATATGGAACATCCCCTGCATTTCCTCTGCTATTACTCGCTCTTTTATTTTGGCTCCATGATCGAGGATTCCTCACTCCGCAAAAAGCTTCTGATCTCATATCTGATCATTGCGGTAATAGAAGGGATCGTCGCGTTTCTCCAGACCCGTGATATCGAGATAGCATACTGCCTCTTCGTGAATGACAAGCCGGCGTATTTCGCGGCATACGGAACGCTCCAGAACACCAATTTCTACGGGACCCTTTCCTGCGTTCTCACAGCTGCAACTTCCGGACTATTCATCTTCAGTTCACGTCTGTTTAAGTCAAAGGTATTCAAGTGGAGCATATATGTCGCAGCAATGCTCATCTTCTATACGATGCTCTCGAGCGGAGCGCGTCTCGCGTGGGTCGGAATAACAGCCATGATCTGCATGTACATCGTATCCCTTATCGTTATGCGCAAGAGCAATATCGGCAAGGATTATCTGAAGAGCATAACAAGGGATTTTATTATCGTTCTTGCCGGATACATTGTTGTTATCATCATCAATCTCCTTGCTGATGCCTCATTCATTACCAACAGGGTAGAGCAGACGATCCAGGATACAACAACGGCTATAGGTGATGATGACTTCGGCTCCGGAAGAGGAGAGATCTGGAAAGCGGCTCTCTCGAGCGTTCCGCATCATTGGGCCACAGGCATCGGACTTGATAACCTTTCACAGGCATTCGTTGAGCAACCCGGCTGGCAGCCCGGCGATTATGTCCAGGCAAAGGGCCACAGCGAATATATCCATACGCTTGCCACACAGGGTGTCTTTGCGATCACCAATTACGTATTGCTTCTGATCTATGCCGGAGTAACCGCGATAAAGGCGATCTTTAACGAGAAGGACGAAGTTAAACGCGGCCTGCTCTGGATCTTCTTCGGAATCTTCACGGCATATATCTCACAGGCATTATTCAGCAGCAGCGTCATGAACGTTGCTCCGTATTTCTGGATCGTATTAGGTATCGTTACACAGAGGACAAAGCCCATTTCTTTCAAGAAGAAGTGACATCAGGAAGGAGGCTTCCCCATGTTCGACTCTTTCATCCGTCATAAAGCAGATAAGGAACGGCAGATCTTTATAAAGAATTGCACAAACTTCGATACGCCCAGGCTCGAGAGCGAGGTTTTTCCCGCTGACTGCAAGGCCGAGACGGATATTGTCTATAAGGACGGGGAAGATCCTCTGAAGCTTGATGTGTATACTCCGTTCGGATGTGTGGGCGCGAAAGAATGCTTTATCCTGATCCACGGTGGAGCCTTTGTATACGGGACCAAAAAGCTCGATCAGAATTTCGGCATGCATCTGGCTGTAAAGGCAGGGATCCCTGTCGTCAATGTTGACTATACACTTGCCCCGGAAGCCGATCTCTCGCAGATGATCCTTGAGATATTCAAGGCGATGAATTATGTCTACATAAAGTACGGCTTCAAAAAGTTCCACACAGTCGGTGATTCCGCAGGCGGTTATCTCGCTTATGTGGTCGCAGTCGCGGCAAGGAGCAGACACATAGCCCACAGATTCTGGGTTTTCGAGAAGCTCAAAGGAACTGTTGAATCCGCAGGATTGATATGCCCCGGAATCAAGAATACCCACAAGGCTTTCCCGGGATATTATTTCGAAAAGCACATAGACAACAAGATCGAACCGCAGCGTCTCCCTGAGTACGCATACGATCTTAATCTGATAGCCGAGCATGACAGCGATCTCAGAGTCGCTATCGTTGCCGGGGAGGATGATTTCCTCCTTGAACAGAACAGGGCTTTCAAAGACAAAGTTACCAATGCAGTCTATTATGAAGCTAAGAACGACGGCGAATTAAAGATGCATCATGTCTATCCGATCGCGCATCCCGAATGGCCGCAGTCCGTCAAGGCGATAGAACTGATCGCGGATAATGCGGTAGGAAGAAAGTAAGGGCAGGGAGGAAAGAACGGAATGAAGAAAACAAGAGTGTTATCAGTTGTTCTTGTAATGACGATGGTAATGCCTCTGACTGCATGTTTCAGGAGTAAGAAGGACGTAATCGAGGTAACTGACAAATATATGCAGGCTGTAATTTCTCTGGACAAAGAGGATATAGCCGACCTCATGGATAAAGACACCGGGGTTAATGATGTATTTGCCCCATATGATCTTGCCCGCAGTGAGAATGCCAAATACGATTATATTTATGATGCAATTGCTGAGAGCGTCACTTATGAAATTGATGAAAAATCGATCGAATTCTCATCCAAGGATAAGTCAGCCGGCTGTGATGTAACGGTTCATATTGTCGATTACAAAACAATATTTGAAGATGTTGACAGAAACCGTGGAGATATAGACGACTATATTGATGCCCTTGAAGACGCTGATGAAGATAATACCATAGACATTGATCTGGGCTTCGAGTATGTTTACCGGGACGGCGAATGGTTCATAAAAGATAAGAGAGCCGAAAATCTCGGGGAGATCTTCAGTTTTTTCAGTGATGTCAGGGAATTCCGTTTATATAACACATTTCTTGAGCGCGCAGAGGCCAGAGACATAGTCGAGTCCGGCAAAAAGTTCAAGATCTATGACGAGGATTTCAATGACCTTATTGTTGAAGCCAGATGGTGGGACTATGGTGATACGATGAGCGATCCCGGTCAGTACAATACTGGAACAGAGACACTTGCTTTTTCGATCGAAGTAAATGAAGATGCCGAAGACGATGTCTATTACGCATACTATTACAGCGCGGACAGTGAATTCGACAGGAGTGAACTGTCAAAGCCTTTATTTGGCACTATGACCTCAGTGGAGGAATATCTCGATGGAAAGGCTTATTATAACATCGATTGTTCAATGGGTATCCAGAAGGGCCATTATGTTGTGGTCGTAGCTTCTGATGAAAGCCTCAAGAATATCTATGTTGTGGCTTATTGTGAGGTCAAGTAAGAATATGACGGCATTTTGCTTTGATTTAGTAAGGTGTATTCTCGTCTTTTATATTTGTTATTGCGTGCTATTTTAATATATTGAACTTGCATTGTCCCGAGCGGTCGGATTGATTATTATGTAAATGTATAATCGTTGTTGTGATATAGAAAATGTTTGTGAAGAGCAAATAAAGCGCTAAGGGATAGATCTTCTATGGTTTCTGCATCATCATCAAAACAATCAGTGTCAATTGGTCCATCTATATTGCTGATATAGCAACTCAAATTACTACATGCATCTATGATGAAACGGCATATCCAAAATACAACATCTTCTTCAAGAAAATTACCGGAATCTTTGCTGGCAAACAGATAATCCATCGGCATAGAAATATTATGATTTTTTTCATTTTTCCTGATCCATAGATAATCATCAATATACTTATCCAAACTGCAAAGAGCGGCTTCGGGGAAGACAGAAATAATCTCAGAGGTTAATATCCTTTTAAATGAATATTTTTCATAATCTGAAATGTTATGTGCAGAATAAAATCTAAACTTTGGAAAATACTGCCCGAACATATAAATGAAACGTTCAGATGATAGTTCATATTTTCTTAAGTCTTCACATAACAAGGATAAACCTTCTTCCCAATATAGTTTATCGATATTAATCATAATCGAAGCATCACACTGACTAAGAATATATTCTCGCACCTTCTTGGAAAATAGATTAAATTCTGTATACATGGCGCGCTCGTAGTTATGAGTCGGATTATAGATAAATGCTATCTGACATAAGGGAATAAGATTTTTCTTATTCTCGTATTTGATCATGAACCCTCTTGCTTGTAATTCTTCGCTCTCTGATAATTCGTCTGTATCAATCTTATCGGTAGAAGGAGTATTAGCAACTATTGCTTTTGCCTTGATTTCTGCAATGTAGTTGTCGTCAATTTCTTTGACACTGTTCGTTTGATTCTTATTATCAGTATTCTTGATTACATATAGGAACACACCTGCCAATAATGAAGACAGAGTCTCATATTTACCGGGAAAGTCTTGTTTTGTAGTCCCGTTTATAAGGTCGACGATTGTATCTTGAACTATTGAATCATCTTCATCTAATATTCTCTTTAAAAGTTTTTCGAATAACTCCACTTTATTTGGATCGATTTTGTCTGCAACTAAACTCATACAATCTGCAAGCTCAGGGTATTTCTGTTGATCTATTTCATAGATTTCTTTAATAAAATCTGGCGAAGGGTTTTTATCACCACGAACAAGATGTCCGATCTTAGATTCATCTGGATCATAACGGAAACAGAAGGAAGAAAACATTTCTTGAAAGACAGTTTTCTGAATAAACCCTTTTACAGCACATTTCTTTATGGATGTTAAAAATGTTCCCAAACATAGTTTGCTCATAGTTCACCTGTATATGTCAACTTATCGGTCAAGGTTCAGTCATGGCTTGACCAACTGATTTTTCGTAATCTTACGGCATCACTACTCGTCAGCAGGCCACTGAAATCCGAAGAGTGTGATGAAAATTTAAGCCTGTGATTATTTCTCGGATTATTAATCACTTTGCTAAGAAAGGAGGAAAAACTCATGCTTAGCAACGACTTTAATAACAATTATAACAAGCCAAGAATGGGCAGCAAAGACATTTGGAACGCTAAACTTCTTGAGGGAGCAACTTACACAGAAGGCAGTGATATGCCAATCAGTTATAGGTGTAACGGAACTATCCCTAACGGTCTGGACGGATATGATGATGCTTTAAGTTTGGATAAAAGGCTTGTCAGGAAAGATCCAAATTACCACGTTGATAGTTATATCCATACTTATATGGACGATCAGAAGTTTGATGGAAACCTCAGTGGCATTTGGTATTATCCGGAGAAATTCATAAAATTAGCCTGCCATTATTCAGGTGTAATCAGTCCTGACTTCTCAACATATGCTGATTTCCCTGATTCTCTGAAACGCTGGAACATATATAGGATGAGGGCTTTTGACTACATTCTTCAAAAGAATGGCATAAGGGTCATACCAAATGTTCGTTGGGGTACTTCTGAAACATGGGAATACTGTTTTGATGGTATTCCTATAAATGGAATCATAGCAATTGGTGTCGTTGCAAGTGGCATTAACAAGATCAGTAACCGCAAGTATTTCGAGGATGGACTCTACAAAGCAATCGAAGTGCTTAAGCCACACACTATTATTATATATGGTTCAGACAATTACGATTTTTTTGACAGAATCCGTGAACAGGGAATAAAAGTTGTTGCCTTCCCGAGCAAGACCAGTCTCGCTTTTAAAAAGGAGGGCAATATATGAGCAAGTCCTTAAGCAACCATTTTCATGGCACAACCGGAGAACACAGGTTCCCACGTGAACATCAGAAATCCGAAGGTGATATAATTAAAGACAGAGTTCAAGGGCTAGACTTGAGAGAGCATCCTGTCAAATATAAAAGCTCATTAAGCATGAAGGCGATTCAGAATAAAATTGATAATCGTACTGCAACTAAGGATGAATTGAAGAAATTTTATTCTAAGATCAGACTGGCAAAAAGACGTAATAAAGGTGTTAGAGAGTTTTGGAAAGAAGAACGTCGTCGTATTATGAAGGGAGAACCAACAACACGCAATTGGACAGCAGCTCAACGTCAGGATATTCAAAATAATAGAATACCGAGAGTTGATGGGAAGATCTATCAAGGACACCATGCCTATAGTGTCTCGAAATATCCGCATCTGGCAAACAGGGGAGCTGTTATATATCCCGTAACATTTGAGGAACATCTCTATGATTGGCATGGAGGAAACTTTAAAAACAGCCTTCCCGGAGTGCCATTTAAAAGAAAAAGAAAGAAATAAGGAGAAAATGAAAATGAGTGAAACAGGTGATACAGTAGGAATCAAAATCCCAAAAGGAACCCCTATAGCAAAGTGTGTTACTGTAATTAGAAAAATCGAACCGGCATTGTCCATATCTGATGTTAGCAATCGCATCAATAATGATGACTATGTTTTATCTTATGACTATACAGACGATAGTGGCGTGAAGAAGATCATAAAATGCTATAAGGAATTAACAAAACTTGGAATCAGTCCAACTTTATATGAACTCGATGACGAAGAGTGTGATATCGAGCTCCTGGAAAATCTTAATAAAATGTATGATGAGATAGAGTCTGAGATTGATGACGAAGACGAGGAATGATTTTAATTTTGTGAATTCATGGCGGTTAGGCATTGCTTGACCGCTTTTTATGCCTCTTACAAATAATTTCCGACGGTCATACCCTTACTTAAGAAACATTTAAGATATATATCAGATTCTTCTAAAGATTCCGCTCCTTTTGAACCCTAGAATAGGGGAAAACAAACACCAAAAGGAGTTATGACATGAACAGGAATATTGCCGTAAAAGAGAATCTCAAGAGGGAATTCGGAAGATCGATGCTCTGGTACTGGGTAAGCTATTTTGTGGTCACCATGATCGGCGTGGGTCATACGATATTCAATGTAGCCGTACTGCACATGGGATCGATGGCTGAGGGCCCGGGGCTGGGTGAGGGCTATGAGATGACAAAGCCCTGGCACCCTTTGTACAACATAATCTTTTTCACGCTTTTCGGACTTATCTATATCGCAGGCTTGAAGCAGCCGACCTTTAAGAAGGCGCTCACGACAGGAGCACTCTGGTCCGGAATGAGCATTGTTTTTGATCTGGTCGGATGGGTACTGGTAAAGCATCCCTGGAGCCTTACATTCAAGCAGTTCTATGTTGAATACCAGCCCTGGATCACGCTCGTTTATCTTGCCATGGTCATTGGCCCCGTACTCGGTTACCTGATCTTAAGGAAGAAGAGAGGAACTGCACAGAATATGGCTGTTGAGACCGCAATTAACTGATATTGCGGTCTTTACCCCTTGCCCTTTCCGTGCGTCTGGTCGTAGGTCTTGTTGATGATCTTCGAGATAGGCTTGTAGACAAAGAATGTAACGATGCCTACAACGGTTCCTTTGAGAAGATTGAAAGGAACGAAGACTGCAAGGAGAAGGGATACCTTGTCTTTGACGAGCGGGTTGACCGCAGCGCTGATGCCGATGACTGTCTCAAGAGTAAAGCCCATGGCTGCTTCGTAAAAGGGCAGGTTGATAAAGGCATTTACGGGAACTGATGTGGCAGCGAGAATGACTGTCGCTACAGCCATTGAGATCGCGGCACCTTTCTTGGTGCGGATCTTGTTGTAGATAAGACCTGCAGTTAATACAAAGATGGAACCGGTAATGAAATTCGACAGTTCGCCGACACCCATTGTTCCGGTGGCGGGAAGGTGAAGAAGGTTCTTAAGGAGCTCGATCACAACACCCCAGACAGGACCCAGGGCAAATGTTCCGATAAGTACCGGTATCTCCGAGAAATCGAATGCGAGGAAATCCGGGAACGGCAGGAATACTAAAGAAGGCTTTATCTCAAGATACATGAGAATAGCTGCCATCGCAGAGAGGATCGCGCATGATGTGATGCGGCGAATAGTGATCCTGCGTGAAGCGCGGGAATCCGCCTTAATGGTTACATTGGTTTCAGTCATAGAAAATACACTTCCTTTCTTCCGGACTTTACCGTCGGCCCCTGGAATCACACCGGGTCAACCTCACCTTAAGAATTTATGAGGCTTGCGGGCTTACGCTTGACTTGCGCTCACCGCCGGTCGGAGAATCACACTCCGCCTTGGACGCCTCAATTATACCCGCAAAACTCTGATTTGCAACAGGCTTTCCGCTAAAGTGTTGCAGTTCTGAGGCAAAAAGGTCATTTTTATTGACCGGTGTTCAATTTTGGTGTAAAAATGTGACGAAATTAAACATCGGGGGTTATTATGAGCCTTACAAGAAAACAATTTGACGTATTGGTCGGAATGACCGGGAAAGATTCCCAATTATCACAGAGAGACCTTGAAAAACTCACTGGTCACAGCCTTGGCACCGTCAACAGGGTGATAAAAGAGCTCACAGACTTGGGGTATGTTTCAAATGGCAGCATCACCGCCGCAGGAATGAACGCTCTTGAACCTTACAGGGCCAAGAGGGCAGTCTTTATCGCGGCAGGCTTCGGTTCGCGTCTGGTCCCTATTACATTCAATACCCCTAAGCCGCTTGTCAGAGTAAAGGGTACGAGGATAATCGACCACCTTCTGGATGCGTGCCTTGAAGCCGGTATTGAAGAGATCTACATCGTCCGCGGATATCTTGCGGAACAGTTCGACCAGCTTTTGTATAAGTATCCTATGGTAAGGTTCCTGGAAAATCCCGTTTACAATGAGGCAAATAACATCAGTTCCTCGCTTATAGCAAAGGACCTGCTCTCTAATTCTTATGTTTTCGAGGCTGATCTGCTCCTGTCCAACCCTAAGATCATTACCAAATATCACTACACATCTGATTTTCTTGCCATAAAGAAGGAGAGGACGGATGACTGGTGCTTTGAGGTAAAGGAAGGCGTGATCACCGAGGAGAAGGTCGGCGGCGAGGACTGCTGGCAGATGGTCGGTATCAGCTACTGGAGTGAAGAGGACGGCAAAAAGCTGGCTCAGGATATTCCTGATGTATTCTCGACTCCGGGTGGAAAGGAAAGATACTGGGAACAGGTTCCTCTCGTTTACAGGAAAAAGAATTATGCCGTTGAGGTCCGCGAATGCTTTGAGGAGGATATCGTGGAGATAGACACATTCAAGGAACTCAAGCAGATAGATCCCACATATGATGTCTGATGGAGGGTTGCAGTATATGGAATCAGTAAAAAGAAATGTTTTGCTCAATCCCGGTCCGTCCACAACGACGGATACGGTTAAGTACGCGCAGGTCGTACCTGATATCTGCCCGCGCGAAAAAGAGTTTGCCGGACTTATGAAGGGCATCCGCGAAGATCTCGTTAAGATCGTTCACGGAGACCTCAAAAAATATACCAGCGTGCTCTTCTGCGGTTCAGGCACGATCAATATCGATATCTGCATCAACAGCCTTCTGCCTGAAGGAAAGAAAGTCCTTGTCATTAACAACGGCGCTTATTCGACACGTGCTGTAGAGATTTGCCGGTACTACGGACTTCCGCATATCGACCTGAAGTTCCCTGTTGATCAGAGACCTGATCTTGATATCGTCGAGAAGACATTAAAGGAAAATCCCGATATCGGTCTCGTACATATCACACACAACGAGACAGGCACGGGACTTCTTAATCCCATCCGCGAGATCGGCTCGCTTGTCCATAAGTACAATGCAATCTTTACTGTTGATACAACATCAACATATGCAATGAGACCTATCGACATCGAGAAGGATAATATAGATTTCTGCATGGCATCCGCCCAGAAGGGACTTATGTCATTCACAGGTCTCTCTTTTGTCGTCGGCAACAGGGCTATCCTGGAGGCTTCAAAGGATTATCCGAAGAGAAGCTACTACTGCAATCTTTATCTGCAGTATGAGTGTTTTGAGAAGACGGGAGAGATGCACTTCACGCCTCCGGTACAGACGATCTACGCCACCATCCAGGCTATCAAAGAGTATTGGGCAGAAGGCGAGGAGGCAAAGTGGGCGCGCCACACACGCGTATTCAATGCGATCAATGCCGGACTGGATGAGCTCGGATTCAGACAGGTCATCAAGCCCGAATGGAGAGCAGGACTTGTATCATCCGCGATCTATCCCGACGATCCGAACTGGAGCTTCGAGAAGGTTCACGATTACTGCTATGAGAGAGGATTTACAATCTATCCCGGAAAGATCAGCACGACGAACACATTCCGTCTCTGCTCTTTAGGCGCGATAGACGAGGGCGATATAAAGGATTTCTTTGTTGTGTTCAGGGAAGCTCTCGAGACAACAGGCGTTCAGATACCGGTAAACTATAACGATTGAGGAGATAAGAATGAGTACTGCTTACACATGTTTCTGCACAGATGTAATTCATGAAGGTCATTTGAATATTATTAACGAGGCTAAGAAGAGAGGCCGCGTCATTGTAGGCTGCCTTTCGGACGCGGCTCTGATCCGCTACAACAAATTCCCGACGATCAGCCAGGAGGAAAGAGTCAGGCTCTACAGGAGCATCGGAGGTGTTGAGGAAGTCGTTATCCAGAACGATATGCTCTACGATGACGTTATCACGCTTATCAAGCCCGACTATGTCCTTCACGGCGATAACTGGAAGGAAGGTCCCGAGAAGTCCATCCGCGATCACGTCGAAAAGCTCCTCGAAGCATACGGCGGAGAACTTGTGGATATCCCTTACACTTACAACGAGAAGGTTAAGAAGATCGATATGCAGCTCCGCGAGAAGCTCGCGATGCCGGAGTACAGAAGAAAGAGACTCCGCCAGCTGCTTGCCATGACTCCTATCGTCAAGGCAATGGAGGCCCACAGCGGTCTTACCGGTCTTATCGTAGAGAAGACTGTTGTCGAGCATGACGGCAGACTCGACCAGTTCGATGCAATGTGGATCTCATCGCTCTGCGATTCCACCGCAAAGGGCAAGCCTGATATCGAGCTCGTTGACATGACATCAAGATTCAGAACGATCGATGATATCACTGAAGTTACGACCAAGCCGATCATCTTCGACGGCGATACGGGCGGACTTACAGAACACTTCGTTTATACTGTACGTTCACTTGAGAAGATGGGCGTATCGGCAGTCATCATCGAGGACAAGAAGGGCCTTAAGAAGAATTCGCTCTTCGGCACCGAGGTCAAGCAGACACAGGCCACGATCGAAGAGATGAGCGCAAAGATCGCCGCAGGCAAGAAGGCACAGCTCACGGACGATTTCATGATCATCGCGCGTATCGAGAGCCTTATCCTCGAGCAGGGCATGGAGGATGCTCTTGCGCGCGCCCATGCATTCGTTGCCGCAGGCGCTGACGGCATCATGATCCACTCCAGAAGAAAGGAACCCGATGAGATCCTCGAGTTCTGCGACAAGTTCAGGGCAGACAATAAAGAGACACCTATCGTTGTCGTTCCTTCAAGCTTTAATGTCATCACAGAAGAAGAACTCGCGGCTCACGGCGTCAATATCGTTATCTACGCAAACCAGCTGACGAGATCCGCTTTCCCCGCAATGCAGAAGACAGCGGAGGATATCCTGAGATATCACAGAGCCAAGGAAGTCGATGACAGGCTCATGAAAATAAAAGATATAATTACTCTCATCGATGAATTATAATATCACCCGTTGTTTTGTTAGGAGAAAAGAATGAAGGTTGAAAAACTTGTTGAGATAATAGGCGCTGATTTTTATTCGGGAGTACCGGACAGTCAGCTTAAGGCTCTCTGCAACTATCTGATGGCTACATACGGAATTGATCCGCACCATCATGTCATTGCCGCAAATGAGGGCAACTGCACGGCATTGGCCGCAGGATACCATCTTGCCACAGGCAAGGTTCCGGTCGTTTATATGCAGAATTCGGGTGAGGGCAACATCATCAATCCTGTCGCATCTCTTCTGAACGATAAAGTCTATGCCATCCCCATGGTATTCATCGTCGGATGGAGAGGTGAACCCGGCATTCACGATGAACCGCAGCACATCTACCAGGGTGAGGTAACCGTTAAGCTTCTGGAAGACATGGACATTGCCACTTTCATCATCGGCAAGGATACAACAGATGAGGAAGTTTCCGTTGCCATGGAGAGCTTCAGGGAAGTTCTCGCAAAGGGCAAGGATGTCGCATTCGTTATCCGCAAGGGAGCTCTTTCTTTCGACGGCAAAGTTGAATATAAAAATGACAATACAATGGTCCGTGAAGAGATCATTCAGCACATCGTAAAGGCATCCGGTGAGGATCCGATCGTTTCTACTACGGGAAAGGCTTCAAGAGAGCTTTTCGAGACTAGAGTCGCGAACGGACAGTCTCACAAGTATGACTTCCTTACTGTAGGCTCCATGGGTCACTCTTCATCCATTGCTTTGGGCGTTGCAGTCAACAAGCCTGATATGCGCATCTGGTGCGTGGACGGTGACGGCGCGGTTCTCATGCACATGGGATCGATGGCCGTCCTCGGCGCAAACAAGCCTTCAAATCTTATACATGTCGTTATCAACAACAGCGCTCATGAGACAGTCGGAGGAATGCCTACGGTCGCAGGCTCCATCGACATCGTTGCGATTGCAAAGGCATGCGGTTATCCCAATGCCATATGTGTTGATAACTTTGAGGATCTCGATAAGGAACTCGAAGCCGCAAAAGCAAGAAATGAGCTCTCTCTTATTGAAGTTAAGTGCTCAATCGGCGCGAGAGACGATCTCGGAAGACCGACAACTACTGCACTCGAGAATAAAGAAAACTTCATGGCTTATCTGAATTCATAAGCCCTTGAACGGAGTATTCTGCTGATGAGTAATGACGTCAAAGTCAGTGTAATTTGTAACGCATACAACCACGGCAAGTACATAAGGGACGCGCTGAACGGTTTTGTCATGCAGAAGACGGATTTCGAATATGAAGTCCTGGTTCATGACGACGCGTCAACAGATAATACGGCAGATATCATACGTGAATTCGAAGCGAAGTATCCGGATATTATCAAGCCTATCTATCAGAAGGAAAACCAGTATTCAAAGGATGTCTGGATCACTGATGTCTATCAGGTCAGACGCTCTGCCGGCAAATACTTAGCTATATGCGAAGGCGACGATTACTGGACCGATCCGGATAAACTCCAGAAACAGTTCGATGCTCTGGAATCACACCCTGAAATAGATATATGCGTACATGCATCGACGCTCGTCAATGCGTCGGACGGATCGGTAAACGGTACTGTTGATCACGGTTCTGAGGTTACCGTTATTCCCGTCGAGAAAGTTATCGAGGGCGGCGGTGACTTCGTATCAACAAATTCGATCTTTGTCAGGAGGGAGATCCTCGCGGAAAGAAGAAAGTTTGTTGACGTATGTCCTCTGGATTATACGTATCAGATCAGCGGATCTATAAACGGCGGTATGCTCTATCTTCCCGATAACATGTCCGCATACAGGGTATCGGTTCCGGGTTCGTGGTCGGTTACATCTAATAAGAACCGCAAGGCGAATCTGAGCTTCGTAAAAGAGCTTATGGCCGGTCTTAAGCAGCTTGATACCGACACAAACAAAAAATATCACAGGACGATAAGCAAAAAGTTATGGAGACTGTTCTTGTCAAAAGTGCATCTCAGACTGCTTATCATGTTTAAAAGGTAAATTGCAAAGGTAAAAGGATGGGAGAAAGCCAGACAGGGCATACAGGCAGCAAGGTAATGAACAGTTTCATCTGGAGACTGTTTGAACGTGTCGGCGCCAAGGGTGTCGAGCTTGTCGTATCTCTTATCCTGGCAAATTTCCTGGATCCGGAACTTTTCGGTTCGATCGCGCTCGTGCTTGTAGTTATTACGGTCCTTCAGGTGTTCGTTGACAGCGGTCTGGGAAATGCGCTGATACAGAAGAAGGACTCAGACAACAAGGATTTCTCGACGGTATTCTTCTTCAACATAGTTTTCTGCGCAGTCCTTTATACACTGCTGTTCTTCACATCACCGCTGTTTGCGAACTTCTATGACGATCCTTCGCTGACGCCTATTATCAGGGTCTTGGGTCTTACCGTTGTGATCTCGGGCGTCAAGAATGTCCAGATCGCATATGTGTCGAAGACCATGCAGTTCAAGAGATTTTTCTTCTCGACACTCGGAGGAACAATATTTGCCGCTGTTGCAGGAATCTATCTTGCGGTTAACGGTTATGGTATGTGGGCGCTTGTTATCCAGTCGGTCTCAAATACCGCGATCGATACCATAATCTTATGGATAACGGTCAAGTGGAAGCCCGAGTTCTATTTCTCGTTCAAAAGACTTAAGGTGCTTTTCGCATACGGATGGAAGCTTCTTGTGTCCCAGCTCCTTGATACGGGCTATAACCAGCTCCGTTCGCTTATAATCGGAAAGAAATACACCAAGGATGATCTGGCATTTTACGACAGGGCCAACCAGTTCCCGGGATTCATTACTGCGAATATCAACACATCAATAGACAGTGTTCTGTTCCCCGCGATGTCAGGGGTGCAGGATGACAAGGAGCGCGTCAAGTCTATGACACGACGCGCGATGAAGACGAGCATCTTCCTTATGGCGCCGATGATGGCAGGTCTTGCGTGCTGCGCGACATCTATCGTAAAACTGGTACTTAATGACACATGGCTGCCGCTCGTGCCATACATGATAATCCTCTGTATCAGTTATACATTCTATCCGCTTCATACGGCGAACCTCAATGCCATCAAGGCACTGGGCAGAAGTGATATGTTCTTAAAACTCGAGGTGATCAAGAAGATCCTCGGCATAACACTTCTTCTGATATCGATGTGGTACGGCGTTATGGCGATCACGTTATCCATGCTGGCGAGCGACATCATATGTCAGGTGATCAATTCCTGGCCGAACAAGAAACTCATCGGTTATGGTTATTTTGAACAGCTCAAGGATATCCTGCCGTCGATAATCCTCGCATGGGTCATGGGCGGTATCGTTTACTGTGTCGGTTTCCTCGGACTTAATGAATATGTTACTCTCGCAATACAGGTTCCGCTCGGTGTTGCCATATATACTCTTGGCGCAAAGCTCTTTAAGATGGAGAGTTTTGACTATCTGTTGGACTTGATTAAGAGTATTATTGGTAAGAAGGAGAAGACCACATGATAAAACAGAAAGTGCTCGTTTTCCCGGCAGGGACAGAGATCGCGTTTGAGATACAGAATGCCTTAAAATATTCCAAGTTCGTTGAACTGTACGGATGCAGCAGCATATCATGCCATGCGGAGTTCGTTTTCGAGAGATATATCGAAGGCGTTCCTTATCCTGATGATCCGGGATTTACCGCAGCTCTCAATGAGATAATCGACAGATACGGGATCGATTTTATCTATCCGGCGCATGACAGTGCCTGTCTGGCTCTGACAAGAAAACAGGACGAGCTTCACTGCAAAGTGGTTACATCGCCTCTTGAGACCGTGGAGATCTGCCGTTCCAAGCCTGCGACTTATGAATTCTTTAAAGGCGAGGATTTTATCGCAAGGACTTATCCTGAAGCTGATGATATCGACAGCTACCCGGTATTCTGCAAGCCTGCGGTAGGGCAGGGCGCTGAGGGCGCGAAAAAGGTTACCTGCCGCGAGGAACTTGACCTTCTTTTGTCCGGTGACGAGAAGTATGTCATATGCGAGTATCTTCCCGGAGATGAATACACGGTCGACTGCTTTACTGACAGAAACGGAGTCTTAAGATCCTCGATCATGAGAAGAAGAGAGCGTATCAGAGCCGGGATCGCCGTCAGGAGCAGGGTGCTTCCCGAAGATGCCGAGGTGCGTTCCATCGCGGAGAAGATCAATTCGAAGATGGTCTTCAGCGGCGCATGGTTCTTTCAGCTTAAGCGCAATACTTCAGGCGAATACCGTCTCCTGGAGATATCTCCGAGGATCCCCGGAACGATGGGCACAACGAGAAATCTCGGGATCAATTATCCTATGCTGACCATCTTCGACATGATGGGATATGATATCGACATCATTAACAACGGCCAGGATATCCTTCTGGACCGCGCTTTTATCAGCCGTTATCAGACAAGTGTAAAATATGATAAGGTCTATCTCGATTTTGACGATACGCTTTATCTCGGCGACAAGGTAAACATAACGGCACTGGCGTTTGTGTACCAGTGCTTTAACAAGGGTATACCGGTAGTGCTGCTGACGATGCATGAGAAAGATATCTATGAGTCTCTGGACAGATTCAGGATATCGCGGGACCTGTTTGCGGAGATCATCCGCATACCGCCCGATCATGACAAGAGCGACTACATTACGGGCGAGAATGTCATCTTTATCGATGACGCTTTTTCGAAGAGAAAGAGCGTCCATGATAAACTTGGGATACCCGTATATGACCTCGATATGATCGAGAGTCTGATAGATTGGAGAATGTGATATGGATGAGATTCTGGTAACAAGATCTTCGATGCCATCTATTGAAGAATATACCGATGAGATAAAGGAACTGTGGGATTCCCATTGGCTTACAAATATGGGAGTCAAGCATAAGCAGCTTCAGAAGGAACTGGAGGAGCTTACCGGAGCAGAGCATGTGGCACTTTACTGCAACGGCCATCTTGCGCTCGAAAACATCCTTGAGGCACTGCAGCTTCCCAAGGGCGGTGAGATCATCACATCGCCGTTTACTTTTGCCTCAACGACACATGCGATCATAAGATGCGGGTTTGAACCCGTTTTCTGCGATATTGATCCGGTAACATTCACGATCGATACGGATAAGATAGAAGACCTTATCACTGACAGGACGGTCGCCATACTTCCTGTCCACGTGTACGGAAATATATGCGATGTCGAGAAGATAGATGAGATCGCAAAAAAGCACGGGCTTAAGGTCATCTACGATGCCGCGCATGCTTTTGCCGTAAGTTATAAGGGTAAGAACTCGGCCTGCTTCGGTGACGCGTCAATGTTCAGTTTCCATGCGACAAAAGTCTTTAACACCATAGAGGGCGGCGCTGTCTGCTATCATGACGATTCGCTTGAACAGCGCCTGAAGGACCTTAAGAACTTCGGTATCCACGGACCCGAGGAAGTTGCTTATGTCGGCGGAAATGCCAAGATGAACGAGTTCTGCGCCGCAATGGGCATCTGCAACTTGAGACATCTTGATGAGGAGATCGAAAAGCGCGGTCATGTCGTAGCAAGATATAAGGAACTGCTTGGCGGGGTCAAGGGATTATATATCTGCCCCGAACAGAAAGACGTCACACCCAATCACGCATATTTCCCTGTGGTCTTTGATAAAGAAGAGTTCGGCGCTGACAGGGATGAGGTGTTTGCAAAGCTAGAAGAGAATAATATTTTCGCGAGAAAATATTTCTATCCGATCACTACGGCTTTCGACTGCTACAAGGGCAGATTCGATCCTGCGGAAACGCCGGTGGCGCTTGATATCTCCAACCGTGTACTGACTCTTCCCATATATGCCGATCTGGCTTTGGAGACTGTTGACACGATATGTGAGATAATATTAAGTCTTGCTAAAAGGAGGTAATCTATGAAGGGCATTATTCTTGCCGGAGGAAAAGGCACCAGGCTCTATCCGAACACGATAGCTGTCAGCAAACAGCTGCTGCCTATCTACGATAAGCCTCTGATCTACTATCCGCTGTCGGTGCTCATGCTCGCGGGGATAAGAGAGATCCTTGTGATATCAACTCCTGAAGATATCGGGAATTATGAGAAACTCCTTGGCGACGGAAGCCAGTGGGGAGTAAGGTTCTCTTACAAGATCCAGGAGACACCCAGAGGTCTTGCCGACGCGTTCATCCTGGGAGAGGAATTCATCGGTGATGACAGCGTGTGTCTGGTTCTCGGGGATAATGTGTTCTACGGCAAGGATCTTACCAGGATCCTTTGGAATTCGATAAAACTTGCGGAAACAAACGGAGCTGTTATTTTCGGATTTCCGGTAAAGGACCCCAGGGCATTCGGAGTGGTTGAATTTGACAGCGATTTCAACGCCATATCGATCGAGGAAAAGCCCAAGGAACCCAAGTCCAATTACGCGGTTCCGGGTCTTTATTTCTACGATAACAGCGTTGTTGAGGTTGCTAAGAATATCAAGCCCTCACTGAGAGGAGAGCTGGAGATAACATCGGTCAACAACTATTATCTTAATGCCGGCAAGCTCAAGGTAATGACGATGGGAAGAGGTATCTCATGGCTTGATACCGGAACGCCCAAGGGAATGCAGAAGGCGGGCAACTTTGTAAAGACGGTCCAGGAGATGCAGGGATTCTATATATCCTGCATAGAAGAGATCGCATGGAGAAGAGGCTTTATCTCCAAGGAACAACTTGTTTCTCTCGGGGAGAAGTATAAAATGACTGAGTACGGTCAATATATTTTATCTTTGGTGGAAGAATAATATGGTAATAATTGTAACTGGCGGCGCAGGATTTATAGGCTCAAACTTCATTTTCCATATGCTGGACAAGTATCCGGATTACAGGATCATATGCCTTGACAAGCTGACTTATGCAGGCAATCTGTCCACGTTAAAGGGCGTTATGGATAACCCGAATTTCAGATTCGTCAAGCTCGATATCTGTGACAGGGAGGGTGTAAACAAGCTCTTTGAGGAAGAACATCCCGATATCGTAGTTAACTTTGCCGCAGAGAGCCACGTTGACAGAAGCATCGAAGATCCTTCGGTCTTCCTTCAGACAAATATCATCGGCACGAGCGTTCTTATGGACGCATGCAGGAAATACGGCATCAAGAGATATCATCAGGTATCCACGGACGAGGTTTACGGCGATCTCCCGCTTGACCGCCCCGATCTGTTCTTTACAGAGGAGACACCTATCCACACGAGCTCACCTTACAGCTCATCCAAGGCAGGAGCTGACCTTCTCGTTATGGCATATAACCGCACATTCGGTCTGCCTGTTACGATCTCGCGCTGCTCCAACAATTACGGACCTTATCATTTCCCTGAAAAGCTGATCCCTCTTATGATCGCGAACTGCCTGAACGATAAGCCGCTTCCGGTATACGGCGAAGGCTTAAATGTCCGCGACTGGCTCTATGTAGAGGATCACTGCAGGGCGATAGACCTTATCATCCACAACGGAACCGTCGGAGAAGTCTATAATGTCGGCGGACACAACGAGATGAGAAATATTGATATCGTTAAGCTCATCTGCAAGGAACTGGGCAAACCCGAATCGCTGATCACATATGTTACTGACCGTAAGGGTCACGATATGCGTTATGCTATCGATCCCACGAAGATCCATAATGAGCTGGGCTGGCTTCCCGAGACGAAGTTTGCCGACGGTATAAAGAAGACGATAAAGTGGTATCTTGATAACCGCGACTGGTGGGAAGAGATCATCAGCGGCGAATATCAGAATTACTATGAGAAGATGTACGGTGACAGATAATGGCGGAGACGGTCGCAACAATAGAAATGGTTCATGACAGACTTTTCCTTATGGCAAAGACTGTTACCGGAATTCTCGAAAAGCACGATATCCCTTACTCCATTGCCTACGGAACTCTTCTGGGCGCGGTAAGGCATCAGGATTTTATTCCGTGGGACGATGATTTCGACATCTGGCTTTTCGATGATACATACGATGAAGCTGTTGAATATTTAAGAAATGAAATGCCCCCGGAGCTGTTCCTTGAGGATGCCAAGTCGGAACCGATGTATTTTCACGCATGGGCACACGTTAAGGATGTAAACTCCGTTGCAAAGCATGACAAATATGCCCAGGATGCCGCTTATCAGCACAAGGGAATACATATCGATCTTTACAGATGTCCCAGGATAAAGGAATCCGATCTGTGGAAATACATTGATAATGAGAATGTTAAGTATTTCGAGAGAAGGAAAGAAAAGGGACTCATCAGTGATGAGGAATATAACCTCAAGATGGATAAGGTCCGTAAGGACATGGAGGAACATGTTTCCTTCAAGGGTGATCCCGGAAGGATCATTTATCTGTTCCTGATCGAGAAACTTTATGTTGATGAGGATACTGTTTTCCCTCTCAGAAAATATAAGTTCAGGGATACGGAATTCTACGGATTTAACAGCGCGGACAAAGCGCTGACAACACTTTTCGGAGATTATATGTCGCTTCCTCCGGTCGAGGAGAGAATACCGATCTACAGCGAAGTGATTTTTTTAGACGGACAGGAATGATCCCGTTATCAGGGACAGCAATACACGGAGGAACATGGCAGCACTAAGCGTACTGATGTCGCTCTACTTCAAAGAGAAGCCCGAATATGTCGAGGAATGCTTTCAGAGCCTTTTAAGACAGACTGTTCAGGCTGATGAGTGGGTTGTCGTTGAGGACGGCCCTCTTACTGACGAATTATACGCGGTGCTGGACCGTTACGAAAAAGAGCATCCCGGTCTTATAAAGAGAGTTCCGCTGCCCGAGAACAGGGGTCTGGGACTTGCGCTCCAGGCAGGTGTTCCCGAATGCTCCAATGAACTTATTGCCCGGATGGATACGGATGACATCGCCAGGGAAGACAGGTTCGAGAAGCAGCTTGCCGAATTTAAGAAGGATCCGGATCTGGATATTGCCGGAAGCCATATAGACGAATTTGAAGATACTCCGGAGACTATTGTCGCCAAAAGGATCGTTCCCGTGACGGACGAAGAGATCAAGAAGTATCAGAAGAAGCGCGACTCGTTCAATCACATGACCGTTATGTACAAAAAGAAGGCGGTGCTTGATGCAGGCAACTACCAGTCGTGTCCTTTGATGGAAGATACATATCTCTGGGTCCGCATGATGAAGAACGGCGTGAAATGCATGAATATCGACGATTCACTGGTATATGCCAGGATCGGCAAGGATATGTTCGACAGAAGAGGCGGATGGTCATACTTCAAGAAATACAGGACCGGCAAGAAGATGGTATATGCCACGGGCTATATCTCATGGTTAGATTACGCATCTGTCATCATTATCCAGTTCGTGGTCGCTCTGGTGCCGAGACGTCTGCGCGGATGGATATTCAAGAAGATGCTGCACAGGAAGAAAAACGGATGATCATACTTCACATAGCCTCAATCAATTTCGATCCTTTCAGCGGTGTATGCGTAGTCATGCCGCAGTATTTACTGGAGCAGGAAAAGCTCGGCCATCAGGTTGCTCTTTATAACTCGAAAGACAGTAAGACGGATGCTCCCGTATATCAGATCCCTCATATGGACAATTTCGATATCGATAAGATGCCTGAGCCGTTCAACAGGCCGGATCTTGTCGTTTTCCAGGAATGTTACCGCAAGGAGCATCTCGGTGTGGGGAAACAGCTCGAAAAGAAAGGTATCCCATACATAATCATTCCTCACGGGGAACTCAGAAAAGAAGCCCAGAAGGAAAAGCGTCTCAAGAAGGCCGCGGCCAACCTTCTGCTGTTCAACAGATTTACCGATAAGGCTCTGGCGCTTCAGTGCCTGTCAAAGGAAGAATACGACGCGACGGATTTCGGTAAGAAGAAATTCATTGCCACGAACGGCGTCGCTATGCCTCAGAAAAGGAAGACTGAATTCAGTGGGACCGGACTCAAAATGCTCTATATCGGACGTCTTGATGCTCATGTAAAGGGACTGGACATCCTTCTCGAAGCAGTCCGCAAATGCCTGGATTTATTGAAGAGTAACAGTGTTACACTCGATATCTACGGTCCGGATTATGCCGGAAGGTATGCTCATATGGAGGAACTCATATCATCTCTCGGGGTGGGTGAGGTCGTGACTCTTCATCACGAGATCGTGGGTGAGGACAAAGTGAATAAGCTTCTGGAAAGCGATATTTTCGTTCAGACATCACGTCACGAGGGAATGCCCGGAGGTATCCTCGAAGCATTGAGCTACGGTCTGCCGTGTCTTGTCAGCAGGGGCACAAATCTCGGCGAAAAGATCAGGGACAACGGCTGTGGCTGGATGGCTGAAAACGATGCTGACAGCGTCGCTGAGAGTATCAGGCGCGTAATAGAAGAAAAGGATACTCTGGGGGACAAATCCGTTAAAGCGTCAGCTTTTGTTGCTGACAACTATTCGTGGAACGTTATCATGAAGGAAACAATTGCTTCGTATCAGAAGCTCCTGGAAGAGAATAACGCTTCCGGTCTTCAGAAATAATAAGTGTGATCCACTCCGCTTACGAGACCTTCCAAAGGATCTGTCCCGGGGTTTTCGGCAAGGTAACTTAATACAAAATCCGCCATCTGGAGCTGTTCCTCGGACACATAGTATCCTCTTCCGTTGACAGAGACATTATATCTTCCGGGTTCGCTCGGGGTCTTGGGCAGGATTTTTATCTCAAGATTGTCGGAGATAATGGTTATTCCCGCCAGACAGAGCTGCAGTTCGGATCCTTTCGGCGTCTGCCATTTTCCTATATCCCTGAATTCCGAGAAAGTAAGCGAAGTATCGTCATTATAAAAGCTTAAGAAACGGTATGAGTAATCGAATGCGGTCATGTCAAAAGACTCTTCCACATAAAAGATATCTATCCAGTTGCAAAACTGATCCCTTGCACCGTAGTCGTAGATAGTCGGATCTTCAGCGCCGATCATCATGGATATGTCGTTCTGCGAATGGAATCTGACGTTCCCTCTCTGGAAGCCGTAGGGACCATAGCCGATCTCAGTCTCGGAGACCTCAGCCGGCGCTTCTGAGGTTTCCGCCTCGCTCTCTTCAATTTCTGTAACATTGACAGCTTTCGTCGTGGCTGATGTTTCTTCAGTCATGGACGACTCCGTACTGATTACCGTTTCTTCGGATGCTGCGGTTACGGGCATTGTTTCAGCCGTCTGCGCGCCTGTCTCCTGTGAGGAAGTACCGGCAGCAGTATCACAGGCACATAAAAGCATGCCTGATACGATTATCAGCGCGGTCAAAGAACCGATCAGCGGAAATACTGATTTGTTAAAACTATTGCACATTCCTTTGTTTCCCCAAACATGTGCAATTATATACCATTGCCGGAGATATTCCAGTATTTATCAGCTGATAGTCTTTCCCGAAGGCTTGTTAAAGAAGATCTTCTCCGCGGTGAACCCGAGGACAACGCTGCCGTTCCTGATAAAAGAGAAGGTGGAGCGCTTTTTCTCATAATCATTCCTGACTATAAGCTTGTCGAAAGTGCCGGCTTCGCCTGTCCTTGCCAGATAATCCAACGCTTCATTGCCACAGTCTCCGGGAACCGAGAAATCGATCCTGTCGCAAAGGCCCGCGCGGAGCAGCCACGGCTGGACTGAAAGAGACAAAGGCGCGTCGGCTCCCGGGAATATGGAGTGACGTCTTATTGAGAATTTGTATCTGCTGCTCTTGAGCTTTTTAACATTGACGGTGTAAAAAGCAGGGTAAGGGGGACCTGTAAAATCGTCAAAGGCATCAGAGACGTCATCAAGCCCCAATTGCTGCCATCCGGAATTGATCTTTACGGGATCGTTCCTGTTAAATTCATTGATGGCTTTGTCGATCTCGGTCTGGACTTCCTTCGAGAACTCAAGATCCGAATAAAGTCTGTTTGTCTGATGGCGGACAAATGCGGAATAAGTCGCTTCAAGAAGGAGCTTAAGCCTTTTGACCTTCTGGTCGGGGAAGAGCTTCAAAGCCCTTGCGATCCTTATCGCGCTCTCCGGAAGGTGAGTGCCGTATTCGCCGTTCTCAAATCTGATCCTCGCGTCGTGATAGACCTGAAGGTAAATGTTATAGGCAAGTATGGGGTCCGGATTGCCGGCATCGCCGAGCAGGAGCATATCGGCAAACTTAAGCTTCGCTTCCGTAACGTTGTAATTGGAAGCAATCGCGAAATAAGAGAATGCTATGTCATAATCAGGCTTGCCCGTAAGTTTGCCGTCGTAATAGATAAATCCCAAAGTATTGGCAGCATAGCCGAAGCCGAATTCCTTGAGAAGGATGTTAAGGACCCTGACGGCTTCCTTATAATCACATTTGAATGCGGAATTGCCTCCGTTGCAGGCAAATGCCTTTATCTTGAGGGCCTCGAAAACATGCTGTTCGCACAATGTGTCAGTAAACTCAACGAAGTGCGAGATGACATCTTCAGGCGCGTCTGACAGGAGAAGGTCGTTGTCCCAGTGATTGAGGAAAACGAGCATCTGGTCCTTGGTATAAGTTCTCTCTTCAGGGGGAAGCTCTTTATTCTCCTCGTAATTGTCAATGAGTGCTATAAGATCCGGAATGTTCAGGATGTCGGAGGCTGTGCCTGCGGGAAAACTGCTGTTCTCGCTGACTGTATCCGTGATCCTGGAGATCCTTATGAGGATGGTCATGATCATCTCTTCGTCATTCTCGGGAAGAGGAGGCAGAGGGTATTCGCATATCTTGTCGGGATCGGGTCCCAAAAGCTCATCAAGACAGAGATCCTCATAAAAATATGTGGTGATCGGATACCACCAGTCAAAAGCGAAGTCCTCGAAAGAAGTCTTATCCTCTTCGAAATGGGAAAGGGCAGTCTTCAGATCCGGCAGGAGCATCGGATATTCGGTCTCACACTGAACATCAAACCCGTTCTCGGGATAGGCGTCAAGATCCTTGCCGCCGACTGTCTCGATCCAGCCGATATCATACCTGCAGAGGTCTATCAGCTTGTCCTGTGTCATAAAGATGTATGGTTTGCGTTTACTCATGCCTATATTATAGACGCGTGCGGCATCGTATAAAAGACCTTGACAAGACCGTTAATGGGACAGTTATTCGACGGTAACGCTTTTCGCGAGGTTACGGGGCTTGTCGACATCGAGACCCCTTGCGCAGGATACATAGTAACCCAGGAGCTGAAGGGGAACGACGGCAAGAGATGCGGCGAAGAGCTCATTTATCTTCGGGACATAGACCACGAAGTCTGCCGAATCCTCGATAGCGTAGTTGCCGAAGGATGTGAGGGCCATAAGATATGCGCCGCGGGTCTTTGTCTCGACCAGATTGCTCAATGTCTTCTCGTAAAGACCGCTCTGGGTAAGGACGCCGATAACGAAGGTTCCTTCTTCGATAAGGCTTATCGTGCCGTGCTTGAGCTCGCCTGCCGCATAAGCCTCGCTGTGGATATAGGAGATCTCCTTCATCTTGAGGCTGCCTTCAAGACAGATCGCGTAATCGATGCCGCGTCCGATAAAGAAGATATCCTTCTGGGCCGCGAGCTTGGCGGCGAACCACTGGAGACGTTCCTTGTCTTCAAGGACCTTGTTGATCTTCGCGGGGATCGACATGACTTCCGAAGAAAGTTCACGGGCTGTCTCCTCGGTGATAACGCCTTTTGTGAGAGCGAACTTGATCGCAAGAACATAGCTGACAGCGAGCTGTGCGGAATAAGCCTTGGTCGTGGCTACCGAGATCTCGGGACCTGCAAGGGTGTTGAGCACATAGTCAGCTTCACGTGCGATGGATGAACCGATGACATTAACGATCGCGAGAGTCTTGAGCCCTTTGGACTTTGCGTCTCTAAGGGCTGCGAGCGAATCTGCGGTCTCGCCGGACTGGCTGATGATCACGCAGAGAGCGTTTTTGTTAAGAGGCATGGTCCTGTATCTGAATTCGGACGCAAGCTCGCACCTGACGGGAATATTGGCGAGAGTCTCCATAATGTATTGTGTGGCGCAGCCTACATGATAGGCGGAACCGCATGCTACGACATAGATCTGCTCAAAGCTCTTAATATCCTCATCGGTAAGATTTGTGGAAGAAAGGTCGATCCTGTATGAATCGCCGTCAGGTACCATGACAGAATTCAATGTATCGGATACTGCCTTGGGCTGCTCATGGATCTCCTTCATCATGAAGTGCTCGAATCCGCCCTTCTCGGCAGACTCGGCATCCCAGTCGATCTCCGTGGGGGTCTTCTCGATAACGTCGCCGTCCAGGTTATAGAAGGTGACATTTCCGGCTTCGAGGCATGCCATCTCAAGATCGTCAATATAATAGACGGTCCTTGTGTACTTTAAGATCGCGGGAACGTCGGAAGCCAGATATGAGGCATCCTTATCGTGACCTATTATCATCGGGGAATCCTTGCGGGCAACGAAGATCTTGCCGGGATGATCCTTGAACATTACGGCAAGGGCGTAAGAACCTCTTACACGCACCATTGTCTTGGCGAGCGCCTCGATGGGATCGTGGGTATATTTTTTATAGTAGTAATCGATAGTCTTGATTGCGACTTCTGTATCTGTCTCGGAATAGAACTTGTATCCCTTGCGGATCATCTTGTCGCGGAGTTCCTGGTAGTTCTCGATGATGCCGTTATGAACGCCGACAACGTTATAGTCATCAACGATATGGGGATGGGCATTATTCTCGGTAGGCTCGCCGTGGGTTGCCCATCTCGTGTGACCGATTCCGCATGTGCCTTTGAGGGCTGCGCCGCCGTCTGTTTTCTCGGCGAGGACCTTAAGCCTGCCCTTTGCTTTTACGACTACCGGATTTTTCTCTCCGTCTCTTACCGAGAGTCCAGCAGAGTCATAGCCTCTGTACTCGAGTTTGGCAAGACCGTCCAGAAGTATAGGCGCTGCCTTTTTCTTTCCTGTGTATCCGACTATTCCGCACATAAAAGATGGTCTCCTCTATTTAATTAGGGTATTTTATCACAAATGAATCAGCCTGTATAAAAACTTTGCGGGTATGGTAATCATGCGCAAATGGTATAATTGCCGTTCACAAAGTGTTTACGACATATGTCGAAAATAACTATTGATTATTGTCCGCAAACAATTTAAAGTAAGTTGGCTTTAAAAAGAGAAAGGGGTAGGTCATATGCTCGAACTGCAGAACATCAGCTTTCATGCCGATGACAAAGACATCCTTAAAGATATAAACCTCAGGATCGATGACAAGTTTGTCGCGATCACGGGACCGAACGGAAGCGGCAAGTCCACATTGCTCAAGATCATCATGGGCATAATCACGCCGACATCCGGAAAGATCATTTTCGACGGACAGGATATTACGGATCTTCCCGTTAACGAACGCGCAAACATGGGTATCAGTTTTGCTTTCCAGCAGCCTGTAAGATTTAAAGGACTTAAGGTAAAAGACCTTTTGAGCATAGCGGCAGGCGAGGGCGTTGATGTCACAAAGGACTGCAAATACCTTTCCGCGGTCGGTCTCTGCGCCAAGGATTACCTCAACAGAGAGATAAATGACACACTTTCGGGCGGTGAGATGAAGCGTATCGAGATCGCGATGGCAGCCGCAAGAGGCGGCAAGCTCAGTCTTTTCGACGAGCCTGAGGCCGGGATCGACCTCTGGAGCTTCCAGAGTCTTATCAGGGTTTTCGAGAACTTAAGAAAAGTAACCAACGGCAATATAATGATCATCAGCCACCAGGAGAGGATCCTCGAGATCGCTGACAAGATCATCTACCTCAAAGAAGGTGTCGTTGACAGATACGACGAGTCGGCAAAGATCATGAGCGAGCTCAACATGGGACGCTACGGATGCGGCTGCGCATACTCACAGAAAGAAGGTGTCTGCAATGGATGATCTTGAGAAGAGAATGCTTAAAGAAGTGGCCGAGCTGGACAGCCTTCCCGTAGGCGCTTTCAACATCAGGAGCAACGGAAAGAGCGAAGCCAGGAATTCCACGGCCAATATCCAGATCGAATCACGTGAATCGGGTGACGGCATCAACGTTTATTTCAAGGACGGCACCAAAAACGAGTCCTGCCACATCCCGGTAATCATCAGCATGTCGGGACACAAGGAATGCGTATATAACGATTTCTTCGTCGGTGAAGACTGTGATGTCACCATTATCGCAGGCTGCGGCATCAGCAACTGCGGCGGCCACGACAGCCAGCATGACGGTATCCACACTTTCCACATCGGAAAGAATTCCAGAGTTAAATACATCGAGAAACATTACGGCGAAGGTACAGGAACCGGCAAGAGATTCATGAATCCCACAACGGTCGTATATCTTGATGAAGGTTCCACCATGGATATGGATACCTCACAGATCGCCGGCATCAATGACACATACAGGATCACAAAGGCGGAGATCGGCGCGGGCGCGACGCTCATAATGCACGACAAGATCCTCACAAACTATGACCAGACAGCCAAGGCCGAGATCACGGTGGATCTTAACGGCGAGGATTCCGTCTGTGACATCGTAAGCCGCGGTGTCGCCAAGGGCGAATCAGAGCAGGATGTTATCATTGATATTTCAGGCAATGCCAAGTGCAAGGGACATGCCGAATGTGATTCGATCATCATGGACAAGGGCATCATAGTCGCCACGCCTAAGCTCAAGGCTACATGCGTTGACGCTTCACTGATCCACGAGGCCGCGATCGGAAAGATAGCAGGTGAGCAGATCACCAAGCTCATGACGCTCGGCCTTAACGAACAGGAAGCCGAGCAGAAGATCATCGAGGGCTTCTTAAGGTAAGTATTTTGCAAAACAGAATTTAAAGATACAGGGGATGTCTTAAGACGGCATCCTCTGTTTTTCTGTTTGAGGGTCGGTGCAGGTGATTATAACGACCAATATTGAAGTGTTAATGTAATACGGCCGGGTGTGCCGGATATCGTACCTGTTTTTTGCGAAAAACAGTACGGTTTAGCGCAAAAATCCAAAATTTGCTTGCCAGCGTACCTTTTTACAAGAAATATAGGTACGATTTTCAGTACGGTTACTCTGCGCCCCTTTTTGGTACGGGCTCTTCCGGACAGAGTTGCCGGCGCACTGTTTTCCAAAAAAGTACGGTTTTCGCTCTCGATCTTGCAGGCCGGGATCTCAGCCGCTTTTACTGCTTCTTTCTGACCATCTGAAGACGGCAAAGTTGCCTTGATCATAGCTTTAATGAAATATGCCAGGACACTTTTATATAAAACAAATAAATCTGCAATTGTGGTAAAATTACTTTAACATTTTTCCTCGGAGGCGCGGCATATGGGACTTAATTTCCGTAAATCTATCTCTTTGGGCAAGGGCCTGAAGCTCAATCTAAGCAAATCAGGACCGAGCGTATCATTCGGCAAGAGCGGATTCAGACAGTCCGTTAATCTGAAGGGACAGGCAAGGACCACGGTAGGCATTCCGGGTACTGGAATCTATTACACGAAGACCAATAACGTTAAGAATCTTGTCGGAGGACTTACCGGCAACGACACTTCCAAGAAGGGAAAGAAGACCTCTGGCAAAGCAGCTGATTCCAAAGGCTCCGCCAAGACAAAGGATGCCGCCAAGTCAGCAAAAGCAGCTCCGGCAGCCAAGCAGGTCAACGAAGAGCTCATCGCACAGTCAAAGGCAAGACTCGAGGAGTTTGCCGCAGGCATCGATGCTCTCAAGTCAGTTCATAAGCAGTCTGACGGATATATCGACTGGGAGGCAATTGCAAACGGCGCGGTATCGGGCCAGTTAAAGGAACTCCAGCCTTTCGCTCAGAGCGTGCTGGCAGGCGATATTGATGCATATTTCAAGGTTATAGAACAGGTGGATCCTTTTGATGACCTTCTGGAATACGGAAGCGGATTTGAAGTCGGAACAGACGATCCGAAGCTTATGGAGATCGAATTCCAGGTTAAGTCCGATGAGATCATTCCGACTGAATATCCTGACATGAAGGCAAACGGCGAGATCGTCACGAAGGCTTTCAGCAAAACCGCTTACTATGAGCTCGTTCAGGACTATGTATCGAGCACGATGCTCAGGGTCGCAAGGGATACATTTGCGCTCCTGCCCGTTCAGCAGGTCATCATACATGCCGTGGACAAGGTCCTGAATCCCGCCACCGGCAATGACGAGGAAGTTACTATAGCTTCCGTGAAGATCAAGAGAGATGCAATGGCAACGCTGAATTTTGAGCGCATCGACCCTTCGGACTGCCTCGAGAGCTTTGAATCCAACGTCAAGTTCAGGAAGACCGCAGGATACGCGCCCGTCGACAGGGTTCTTCCCTGAGTTATCCTCCGGAAAATATCCGCTTTATTTACAGAATGTAAACTTTCGGTTTGTATCCTGATAATAAATGCTACTGTTTATTGCTTTTGGATATACTGCTGATTAGACTAACATCATAAGTGCTTTATCGGTAATTTGGTTTGGATGGTGAGGGCCCTGAATGGCTGACCGCAAGAGAATAGCTTTACTAGTTGCCCAGGCTGATGAATATTATCAGTCAGGGTTCATTGAGGGCTTTATCAGCAGGGCTTTCGAGCATGACTGTGATGTCCTGGTCTTTGCGAGTTATCTTAAGTATCAGAACAATATGGGCAGGGAAGTCGGCGAGACGTCGATCTTCTCGCTTGTGCCTTTTGAACAGTTTGATGCCGTGGCGGTCATGGCAGATACGCTTCAGTCACCCGGTCTGTCCGACAGTCTTGAAGAGATAATACACGAGCGCTGCAGGTGTCCGGTCGTATTTGTAGATAAAGAGAGCAAATATTTCCCTTCGATATTTCCGAATCACTACGGAGCCACCAAGCAGCTTATAAACCACCTTATCGAAGATCACGGATATACGGATATCGCTTATCTTACGGGAAAGGCCTGGCATCATTACTCAAAACAGAGACTTCAGGCATTTATGGACGCGATGTCTGAGCATGGTCTGACAGTCGGCAGGGACAGGGTCTTTTACGGAGACTTCTGGTACACGAGCGGAGAGAGTCTGGGTGCGCGCCTTGTTAAGAAAGGCGGAAATCTTCCGCAGGCAATAGCCTGCGCCAATGACTGTATGGCGATAGGTCTTGCAAAAGCTTTGGAAGAGAACGGCTTAAGAGTGCCGGAAGATGTTGCTGTTGCTGGTTATGACTCAACGGAAGAGGGAAGATATTCCCCCAAGCCGGTAACTTCGTTAAAGATTCCTGCCGCAAGCATGGGTGTTTATGCTATCGATAAGATCTTCAATGACATGGAGGGAAGGGAGACGCCTCCTTTTGAAGAGTACGGTGATTTCTTCTGCGGAAGGACCTGCGGCTGCAGCGAAGATAAAGTCCAGTATGAGACGAAGCTCCGCAAGGTCTGGGACACCGATACCTCACACAACAGTGTATTCTCGTCATTCAACCATCTGGACGAGGACCTTGTTATACAGAATGATTTTGACAGTCTTATGAAGACCACGTTCTCATATGTGTTCCAGATAAGGGATTTCGAGAGCTTCAGTATGTGTCTCAACGATAACTGGCAGCAGAAGGCAAAATCTCTGGCCGGAACGATCGATGAGTCAAGGATCTCCCCCGGGATGCTGTCTGATACGGACAGGTTCTTTACTAGAAAGATGATGCATGTAATAGCGTGCAGACCGGAAAATCTCAGCTGTGACAGAGTAAGCGATGATGTCTTCTTTGACAGGAATGTTCTTATTCCGCGCCTTGAAAGCGAAAGAATGAAGCCGGAGGCATTTTTCTTTACCCCGATGCATTTTGAGGAGTCGACCTTCGGCTATGCTGTCGTATCTTTTACTGAACCGAGGTCATATAAGAGGTCTTACCGTTTCTGGCTCCACAGCATAATGAGAGGTCTCGAAAATTACAGAAGATACGATGAGTTGGTCACGATCAACAAAAAACTTGAAGCAAGCCTTATCAGAGATCCGCTTACCGGTATCTTCAACTATAACGGTTTCCTGCAGCAGACAGCGGATATGATCGTCATGCACCCGTTAAGAGAAGACGAGAAGATAGGTGTTCTTGCGATCGATATAAAGAATCTGTCGAAGATCAACAACGATGACGGAAGAACGGCCGGAGACAATGCCATCATAAGTGTCGGCCGTTATCTGGGTGATGTATTCTCGCGCGGCCGAATCTACTGCATGGGCAATGGCGAGATGGTGGCCCTTGAAGTCATGAAGGCTCAGGATGATGCCGTAATCGTCCTTGAAGAAAGAGTCAGGGAGCTTTATGCCAGGATCGAGAGATATAACGATTCCCTCAGTGAAGGTTCAAGAAAGCTTGAAGTTTATTACGGTACTGCCGAAGGAAGACCCAGAACAAAAGCGGATTACGAGAATGTCGTAAGCGTTGCCCTCTCCAGAAAGAACGGACAGAAGATCAATTTCCAGAAGATGAATGCCGGCGGTCTTGATGAGACACAGATCGAGGAAGCGAAGGTCGTAAACGATATCCTCGATAAGAACAGGATCAATTATCATTTCCAGCCGATCGTCGATGCTCACACCGGTGAGATCTTCGCTTATGAAGCTTTGATGAGAGCCGATACGAATCCTTATGTCCAGCCTCTGCTCGTTATAAAGTACGCGGGCATCTTCAACAGGCTTTATGATATCGAATACGCGACTTTCAATAATGTATTGAGCTATGTAAATGAACATGCCGACATGTTCAATCCCGGCGCAAAGATATTCATCAATTCGATTCCCGGCCAGCGTCTTAAGAAGGAAGACATGGACGAGATCTCCGGAATGGCAAAGAATCTCGCAGGAAGACTGGTAGTCGAATTCACGGAGCAGTCCGAGATCGATGACAAAGAACTGGCCGATATGAAGAAGGAATACCAGAAGTTCGGTTTTGAGACCGCGGTAGACGATTACGGTACGGGATACTCCAACGTAAGCAATCTTCTCCGTTATATGCCGAACTATGTCAAGATCGACAGGGCACTTCTTGCCAATATCCAGGAGTCTCCGCAAAAGCAGCATTTCGTAAAGGACATCATCGAATTCTCGCACGATAACAATATTCTCGCACTGGCAGAGGGGATTGAGACTACCGAGGAGATCGAGACAGTTATCAATCTCGGTATCGATCTGATCCAGGGCTATTACACGGCCCGCCCGTCGGAGAATATTATTAAAGAGATCGCTCCGGAGGTAAAGGAAGAGATCGTAAGATACAGTGCCGGAAAGGCAAAGAACCGTACGAGAAGGGATTATGTTGCCGGAAGAGAGGCAAGGATATCGCTTCCTCTCCTGATAAAAGACGGATACAACACGATCCACGTTACTGCCGGACATGTTACCCACAGGGATCTTCATATCCTGGGCGTGCCCGGAGATGATGCCGTCATAAACCTCGAGATCGAGAGCGGCTATAAGGGAAAGATCACTATCGAGAACTGCTCTTTCACGGGCAGGATGCATGATGCCGCGATCACCATCGGGGAAAACTGCGAAGTTGTTCTGTCACTTACCGGCGAGAATTCCCTGGCCGGAGGCGGAATAAAGGTATCGCCGAAGTCCACGCTGACCTTTGAAGGCGTAGGCAATCTGTCGATCATAACAACCGGTGTTGAGACCTTCGGTATCGGCAATGATATGGATTCCTATCATGGTGATATCGTCTTTGACCAGGACGGCAGGATCGAGATCTCTGTCAACGCGAACAAGAGCGTGGCAATAGGAAGCGGCCTTGGAGGCCATATCACCGTTAGAAGAGGCATGTATAAGCTGAACCTTATGGGCCAGACTTCTGTCGGCATAGGTTCAATCTCCGGTGATATCGATCCGATCATAAGCAACTGTTATCTTGAGATAGCGAGTGTCGCGCTCTCGGGAATCGGAATAGGTTCCATCATGGGCAGGTGCGACATGATGATCGAGCACTCCTCACTGAACATGGATTTCAACGGAAACGAAGTTGTAATGGTAGGATCAAAGCACAGCGAAAAGCTTCAGATAAGCATTTACAGTGCCACGATCAGCATGAAGTCGAAAGCGCATGATATCACAGCGTTCGGTTCCGCTACGGCAGCGCCTTCGAGCATCACGATCGATCATGTCTCATTAAGGGTCGATCTCGGAGGTAAAACCGCGGGTATCTACAGAGGCATGGATAAGCGTGTCAGGATCAGAGTATCGAATTCCAAAACGGAAGGAAGCATCTTTACGGGACTCGATATCCCGGGTCATATCAATGATATGGATTTCAAGATCACCGGTTCTCTCACAAAGCTCGACATCAACGGCAATATGCTTGTCGAGAATACTATGAGCGAACGCGGAGACAGTCAGTGATCAGCCGTCTTTATTTCAGATCCAGATAGATCGGGCAGTGATCCGATCCCATGATGTCTGTCATCATATTTGATTCTTTGACGCGGGAATTAAGACCGTCTGTGGTAAAGAAATAATCGATCCTCCAGCCTACGTTACGCTCTCTTGCGGCAGTCTTGTAAGACCACCAGGTGTAGCATTCCTTATCATCGGGATGGAGCATCCTGAAAGTATCCGTAAGACCTCTTTCTATGAACTTATCCATGTATGCGCGTTCCTCCGGAAGGAAGCCCGATATCTTTGAATTTGCCTTGGGGTTTGACAGATCGATCTCCTTATGGGCGGTATTTACGTCACCGCAGCAGATGACTTCTTTGCCATGCGCTTTAAGGTCATCGACCTGATCAAGGAAGCAGTCATAGAATCTGAGCTTGAACTTTACGAAGTCATCGCCTCTTCCTCCGTTGGGAAAATAGATGTTGTAGAGTACAAAATCGCCGAAATCGGCTTTTATGACCCTGCCTTCGTGATCGAATTCCTCGACGCCGAATCCGAATTCAATGTTTAACGGCTCGAGCTTTGAATAGAGAGCCGTGCCTGAATAACCTTTCCGTTCCGCGGAATAGAACCAGCTCTTATATCCCGGAATATCCGTTATCTCAGGTCCAAGCTGCTCCTTAAGAGCTTTTATCTCCTGGAGGCCGATGATGTCGGCGTTTATCTTCTCAAGACTTTCTGCAAAACCCTTGGTTGCGACTGCCCTTATACCGTTTACGTTCCAGCTTGCTATTCTCATACTGCGCCTCGTGAATTATAATTGCTTATGTGATTTTACTCTAAAATGGCTTCGGAAGGAAAGGGATATGCGGATACTGGGCGCCATGCTCGGAGGGACGATCTCATCTTATAACAGCTCAGGCACGATCAGGCTTGGCGAGCCTTCTTTCGCACGTGATCTGCTGACAGAAAAGTTTCCTGAGCATGAATTTGTTTTTCCCGGGTTTGCAACATATTCTTCCGAAAATGCCACCCCGTATATTTTCCGTGACGCGCTCAAAATGATCGTCAGTGAAGTGAATAACGGCAGTTTTGACGGGATACTTATCACGCACGGTACCGATACATGCGCTTTTTTCGCCCAGCTTGCGTCAAGGGTGCTGGCATCTCTGAAGATCCCTTTTGTCATAACCGGATCTGTCAAAGCCCCTGATGCTGATCCTTTTGAAGCCTCGGGTAATGTTGAATATGCGGTCAGATGCCTTGAGGAAGGCAGGACCGGCGTCGTGTTCAGGGACGGTGAGGGCAGGCAGAAGCTTTATGCGGCGCACCTGATCACTTCCCCTGACATTAAAGGGATCTATTCCGAGTATGAAGGCGGTATCATGCCTGAGACAAGGAATTTTACGGTTTTTCTTATGAAGGACCGGCTGCCCGGGATAATGGTGATCCCCGCATTCCCGGGAACCGTTATTGCGCAGACGGGATTTGACAGGGTCCTTATATGCTGTAATCATTCGGGCACAGCATCGACGGAACTGGTTAATATGGTAAGAAAATGGTCTTCTGAGGGAATAATGTGTTTTATGGCTCCCATTCCCCAGGATACCGGTGTATATGAGAGCAGGGCTCTTTTAAGGGATGCGGGCGCGGTCGAGCTGCCCGGAATGCCTGTTGAGGGAGCATGGTGCGAGGTGTTGCTGAGATGAGTCTGCCGCCTAAGATAATTGATCAGAACGGTCAGGAATCATTCGGAGGGAGCCAGATGTGGCTTCCGGATAAGATGCTCCTTAACAGCGGATGCGGAATAATCGCGGGGCTTGACGCTATTATGCGTCTCAAGGGCGAGGAAAGGATGCCCAGGGAAGAGTATTTCGAAAGGTTCTTTGACGCAAAGGATTATATAAGACCTTTAACCATCGGCAAGAACCGCGAAACAAGACAGCTTCTGGGAAAAGAATTCCTGGGAAGCTTCGGCGTAAGCGCGGGGAGATTCAAAAAGGGCATAAAGAAGCTTGCCATTAAGGAGGGCCTCAACATCCGGGTCAGGCCGTTCAGGTTCAGATGGTGGGAAAAGATCCCGGAATATCTTAAGGGCGGAGATCCGCTGGTAATGCTCATTACCGCCCCGTTCGAGAATGTTTCAATCGAGATGCCGTCGGGCACGAAAGGCAAACTGGGTTTTCACTGGGTTACCATCACGGAGATGGAAGGAGATACGCTCACGGTCTCTTCCTGGGGATGCAAATGCAAAATGTCCGTAAAGGAGCTCAGACGGTTTAATGTTATTTTGCACTTTTATTCCGTTTCGTTGGAAAATAAGAGCAACTTAGTGTAAGGTTATTGTCGTAGATTATAATTATTTAAAAAACCGGGAGGGTGCTGGAAATGAATAAAGAGATTGCCGAGCAGATCAAGGGAATGCTGGTTGAGAGACTCAGGATACCTGCAGATGAGCTCGAGTACGATTCTGAACTTTTTGGTGAGGATATAGGACTTGATTCCATCGATTCCATCGAGATCATTGTAGGAATCGAGAACCTTTTCGGAGTAGATCTTTCCGGTTCAGGCGCAACAAAAGAAGATTTCCGTTCCATCGAGACACTTACGGCATTTGTAGAAGCTCATAAAGAGGACTGACAGATGCTTAACGAAAAACGGTGCGTGATCACCGGATTGGGACTTGTCTGTGCTATCGGCGATAACACGGATGAGTGTTTTGAGGCGGCATTAAACGGCAGATCCGGAATTGCCGACGCCACAAGTTTTGATACAACCGACTGTTATTCACATAAGGGCGCTGAAGTAAAGCTGTCCGATGAGGAACTGGCAGGCGGCAAATACGACAGGACCACTGCTCTCGGTATAAAGGCCGCAGGCGAAGCCATCAGGGATGCCGGGATCGATATGGATTCCGAAGACGCTGCCGGGGTGGGCGTGCTTCTCGGAAGCTGCATAGCGGGAGCTGCCTGCGTTGACAGATACTATAATGAGAAAGCAGCCGGCAGAAAGGGCGATGTAAATGACCTTAAGGCGATCACTGCTTCTGTTATCGCGGGAAATGTCGCCGATTACTACAATGCCGGCGGAATAACGGCGAATATCGTAAACGCGTGCGCTGCGGGAACCTTAAGCATTGCGCTTGCCATCGACTTAATCAGGGGCGGCAAGGGCGAGATCTTCCTTGCGGGCGGATGCGACTCGTTCTCATCTCTTGCCTATGCGGGATTCCATGCTTTAAGGGCGCTTGCTCCTTCCGACTGCTCCCCGTTCAATCACAGTGACGGAATAACCCTCGGCGAAGGCGCGGGAGTTCTGGTAGTCGAAAGCTATGAACATGCCGTAAAGCGCGGCGCTAAGATCTACTGTGACGTTCTGGGTTCGGGCGTCAGTTCAGATGCTTATCACATCACAGCTCCGAGACCGGACGGCGAAGGCCAGATGAGTGTAATCAACCGTGCCATAAAGAATTCGGGACTGGATTTTACGGATATCGGCTATGTTAATGCGCACGGTACCGGAACCGCCAAGAATGACGAATCCGAGTTTTTGTCGCTTAAGACACTTTTCGAAAATAATAAGGACTTGTACGTAAGCTCGACCAAGTCCATGACAGGACACTGTCTGGGCGCGGCAGGCGCTATCGAGGCTGTGCTCACGGTCAAGGCATTAAAGGAAGGCAAACTCCCGCCTACGACGGGCTTCTCGGAAGATGATCTCAAGGTGCTTGAAGAGAAGTCAGGCGATATCAATTTTATTGCCAATAAACCGGTCGAAAAAGAGATCAATTACGCGATGTCGAACTCTTTTGCGTTTGGCGGCAACAATGCGAGCATTGTTTTCGCGAAGGAACCGAAGGCGCTGAATCTGGCCTGCCCCAAGCAGAGCCTTTATGTTACCGGCATCGGTACAGTAAGCGGCGAATACGATGGGGATTCCGGAGATTATAAGGCGAAGCTTGATACGGATACATTCAAAGCATATGGTGTTAAGTCCGCATTCTTAAGAAAACTCGACAGACTGTCCCAGCTCCAGATCCTGAGCGGCATCAGGGCATTGGAAGATGCCGGGATTACCGTTACTGAGGAGAACGAAGGGATAATCGGCATCTGCATCGGAACAGACGACGGTCCGATGACCGAGATTGCCAATTTCCAGAAGGGGATCATTAAGGACGGCATAGACAAGGGTAGCGCGTTTGCTTTCCCGAATACCGTTTACAACGCTGCAGGCGGATACCTGAGCATTGCCACGGGAATAAAGGGTTATAACGTCACTATCGCCAACGGATTCCAGTCCGGTCTTCAGAGCGTCTGCGCCGCAGCCGGCGCGATAATGTTCGGTTATGAGAACATCATGCTCGCGTCCGGAACCGATGAATGTACCGATATAGATGACGAGATCTACGATGATCTCGGACTCAGAGGCGAAGGAAAGATGACGCTTGGCGAAGGATCCGTTACCTGCGTTATAGAGAAGGATTCCTCCGCTGCCGAAAGAGGCGCGAAGCGTTACGCGAAGATAGCGGGGTTCTCTTCAGCAAGAGACACTTCAGGTGACAGATCCGACAACACGAGAATGTCGGAAAAGGCTCTTACCGAAGCAATAATGAACGTATTGGAGGAAGGCGGCATGAAGCCTTCGGATATCTCGCGCATCTACGGTTTCGGCAACGGGATAGAGAGTATCGATAATTTCGAGAAGGATGTATATAAGAAGATATTCGGCGATGATATAGAGATCGTGCTTGTAAAGAAGGATTACGGTGAAGCCCGTGCGGCATCTTCCTCTTTGCAGTTTGCTATGCTTGCAAAGGATATTTACGAAGGTGAATTTGAGAACGGTATAGCGGTATCGTTCGGATCAAGCGCTCTCTATACGGCAGTTTTGCTTACCAAAGCATGATCTGAAAAGGCGGGCATCATTATGGGAAAAACAGCAGTTGTTACAGGCGGTTCCAGAGGAATTGGCAAAGCAATAGCTTTAAGGCTTGCCAAAGAAGGTTATGACATAGCTCTTAACTATGCGAATAATGATGAGGCGGCAAAATCCGCTCAGGAAGAGATCGCCGCGTCAGGTGTCCGCTGTGAGATCTTCAAGGCGGATACTTCAGATATCGCCCAGGTCAAGGCAATGTTCAAAGACATAAAGAAGACCTTTGAGACTATTGATGTTCTGATCAATAACGCGGGAGTGGTGGATGACGCTTATCTTCTCATGATCAGGCAGGAATCCCTCGAAAGAAGCCTTGCGATCAATATTCAGGGCTACATCAACTGCGCGCAGGCCGCAAGCCTTAAGATGTGCTCACAAAAGAGCGGTAAGATCATCAACATCTCCTCTGTCAGTTCCGTCCTTGCTGTTCCCGGACAGACTGTCTACAGCGCTACCAAGGGCGCGGTCAACTCCATGACTCAGACGATGGCAAAAGAACTTGCTCAGTACGGCATCCAGGTGAATGCTGTTGCTCCGGGCTTTATCGGCACTGACATGATCAAGTCGATCCCTGGAGATCTTGCGGAGAAATATCTGGATGCAGTGCCGATGAAGCGCTTCGGTACCGCCGATGACGTAGCCGATTGTGTCGCAAGCCTTCTGACTGATGCCTTTGCGTACATGACCGGACAGGTTATCATCCTTGACGGAGGTCTGAGCCTCTGATGTCAGTTTTCGCGAGGCAGATTTGAAATGAAAGTACTTATCCTCAACGGCAGTCCCAAGCTCGAAAGAAGCAACACGCTTAATGTAACGAATGCGTTCGTGTCCGGTTTTCCCGAAAGCACGGAAGTGAAACGGATCGATATCTATGCCAAAGATATAAAGCCCTGCAGAGGCTGTTTTGCCTGCTGGGCTTCCAAGGACGGCACTTGCGCCATTAAGGATGATATGGCCGAGATCATTTCTGCCATCAAAGAGTCGGATGTCATCATCGAGAGCTTTCCTCTGTATTTTTACGGCATGCCCTCGCAGCTCAAGGCTGTGACCGACCGCTGCCTGTCCCTGGCCGAGCCTTACATGGGCTCATTGTCTGATGACGGACAGACCTTCAACAAGATGAGAGATGATTCGATCTTCGAAAAGAAATTTGTTGTAATAAGCTCCTGCGGATATGTCGAGCTTGAACCGGTCTATCCGGCGCTTCTCGCGCAATATGATCTGATCTGCGGAGGCAGGGACAGATATACTGCGATCCTCTGCGCAATGGGTGAGATCTTTATGACCGGAAGAGCCAAGAGACAGATCCGGGTTTATCTTGATGAGGTCAAGAGGGCAGGGACCGAATACTGTGAAAACGGTTATAAGATAAGCGCCGAGACCATCAGGAAGCTTCAGATCCCGATACTGTCACCCACGGGCTTTGAGACGTTGACGAGTTCCCATATGAACGAGGGCGGCTGGGCAGCAAGCCGGTTTGAGAAGTAATCATCCCCGGACGGAAAGACACGGGTTCTTCTGCTTATCCCAAATTGAATTATTTGCAGTTTTGGGATAAATATCTTCAATGTTTTTTATCCTGATTTACGTTTTTTCGAGTTTTAGGATAAAAAACTGAAGCATATTTTATCCTAAACTTTAAAATCTGCATTTTGGGGATAAAAAAACGGTCTCAATCTTATCCTAAACAGACAAAAATGGAATAACAGGATAAAACTGCAGTGGTGATCTCACAGCAGCCCGTGAAAGCGGCTGTGATCTTTAATCTGACGTTAGGAATGAACAATACTGTTGTGTGAACACCTGATCCTGTTATCAGATGATGGCAAAACCAGCCTCAATCACGGCGGTATTCCCAATAAACAACGCATTTCGCAAAATAGTTTGACTATCAAAACGCTTGACAAAAGCAATGTCTTTGTGGGATACTTTGACAATCAAACTATTCAACCTGAGGGACTACTATGTCCGAATAAGGCTTTGCGTATAGAGAGTTTAAAGAGGTTCTAATAATGACAGGCAGAATTATAGGGCTCGGATCATACATCCCGAAGAAGGTCGTTACCAATGACGACTTTGCCAAGTTTCTTGATACCAGCGACGAGTGGATCACCGAGCGTACCGGAATCAAGGAAAGGCATATTGCGGATCACATAACGGAGAAGCCGTCCACAATGGCTGTTGAGGCAGCGAAAAAGGCTGTGGAGGACGCGGGCATCGATCCAAAGGATATCGATTTCATCGTTACTGCATCCACGACATCAGACTCGGTCATCCCTGCTTTATCATGCATCGTTCAGAGAGAACTCGGTGTATCCGAGAACTGCGGATGCTTTGACGTGGTATGCGCCTGCCCCGGATTCATCGTAGCTTACAACACCGTTCAGAGCTTTATTGAGACAGGCAACTCCAAGCTCGCTCTTGTAATCGGTACTGAGTGCAATTCAAATTTCGCAAACTTTGAGGACAGAGGAACATGTATCCTTTTCGGTGACGGCGCGGGTGCTGCAGTTCTTAAGGCTGAAGACATCAAGCGCAATGAGTTCATCATGAGATCCTCAGGATACAGAAGCGACTGCCTCACATGCCAGGCTGCAAGACAGCCCGACAGATGGGAAGAGGAAGGCTTCAAGGAATTAACTTCTTTCGCGATGCAGGGAAGAGAAGTATTCAAGTTCGCAGTTACTGAAGTTCCGCAGATCATCAAGGATCTTGCAGAGAAGTTCAGTTTTGATCTCGAGAATGACGTGGATTACTTCATCCTTCACCAGGCAAACGCGAGGATCATCGAAGCTACTGCCAAAAAGCTCGGCATCCCCAGAGAAAGATTCCCCATGAACATCAGCAGGTACGGCAACGTATCTTCAGCGAGCATCCCGATGCTCCTTACGGAGATGAAGCAGGACGGCAGGCTCAAGCCGGGCATGAAACTCGTGCTCGCAAGCTTCGGTGCCGGCCTCACATGGGACGCTAACTACATCGTTTACTAATCGTTTTCGAAAAAAATAAAGGAGACTCCAGACATGACAAGAATCACAGATCTGATCGGTATCAAGTATCCTATCTTCCAGGGCGGTATGGCCTGGGTTGCAGACTGGCACATTGCATCTGCGGTATCTGAAGCAGGCGGTCTCGGCATCATCGGTGTCGGCGGGGCAGACGAGAACTGGCTCCGTGACCAGATCAAAAAGTGCCGTGAAGCTACTGACAAGCCTTTCGGCGTAAACCTTATGCTCATGAATCCCAGAGCTCCGGAGATCGCAAAGGTTATCGCTGAAGAGAAGGTAAAGGTCGTTACAACGGGTGCAGGTTCACCTGAAAAGTATATGGCTATGTGGAAGGAGGCAGGCATCATCGTTGTTCCTGTCATTGCGGGCGTTGCTCTCGCGAAAAGGATGGAGCAGTGCGGTGCCGACGCGGTTATCGCCGAGGGTACAGAGTCCGGCGGTCATATCGGCGAAGCCACAACTATGACACTGGTTCCCCAGGTCGTTGACGCCGTTTCTTTCCCGGTTATTGCGGCAGGCGGTATCGCTGACGGCAGAGGCGTTGCTGCAGCATTCATGCTCGGCGCCGAGGGTGTCCAGTGCGGAACCGTATTCTGCGCATGCGATGAAGTAAATGTTCATCCTAACTACAAGGATATGGTCATCAGGGCAAGGGATAACTCCACAAGAGTTACCGGAAGATCTTACGGTCACCCTGTAAGACAGATAAGAAATCAGCTTTCAAACAAATATCTTGAGATGGAACAGAGCGGTGTTACTTTCGAGGAACTCGAGGGACTTACGGTAGGAAGTCTCCGCAAGGCAGTTGTCGAAGGCGATACAAAGGAAGGTACTTTCATGGCCGGACAGATTGCCGGTCTTGTTAATGAGATAAGACCTGCAAAGGTGATCATCGAATCGATGTTCGCCCAGGCAGATGAACTTTTGGGAAGGAAACTCGAAGCATAATGAGTATTGCATTTTGTTATCCGGGCCAGGGCGTCCAGCACGTCGGAATGGCCGAAGAATTTGTTAAGGCAGACAGCCGTTACGCTGACATGGTCAGCAAGGCTTCCGAAGCTTCAGGAGTTGACATGAACAGGCTCCTTTTCGAGCCCAACGAAGATATCAACATTACTGAATACACACAGCCGGCGCTGGTTACGGCATGCTGCATCATCACGGACGCGCTTTTCGAAGCGGGTATTAAGCCGGACGTTACGGCAGGTCTGTCACTCGGTGAATACTGCAGCCTTTATGCCGCAGGCGCACTGAGCTTTGAGGATGCAGTAAGACTCACAAGGATCAGGGGAAGACTGATGTCAAATGCCGTTCCCGCAGGTGAGGGCACTATGGCCGCGGTCATCGGTCTTACACAGGATCAGGTGGAAGCAGTAACTGATATGATCGAAAATGTATGGCCCGCCAACTTCAACTGCCCCGGTCAGATCGTTATTACGGGAAAGAAGGAAGCAGTTCACGAGGCTATGCCCCGACTTGAGGAGGCAGGCGCCAAGAAGGTCGTTGAGCTTAATGTATCGGGTCCTTTCCATTCACCTCTTCTTAAGGTTGCAGGTGAGGAACTCGGAAAAGAGCTTGAGAAGGCTGAGCTCGGAGATCTTAAGATCCCTTATTTCGCGAACGCAAGCGCGGAAAAGGTCACGGACAAGGCTCAGATAAAGGGTCTTCTCGAGGCCCAGGTATCAAGCCCGGTAAAGTGGGAGCAGACGCTCTATGAGCTCGAAAAGATGGGCGTTGATACGATCATCGAGGTCGGTCCCGGAAAGACAATTGCGGGATTTGTGAGAAAGACAGTTCCTTCAATAAAAGTAATAGGTGTTGCAACACCTGAAGATCTGGAAGCTTTAAAGGAAAAACTCGGCTGATTCAAGGAGGTACAGATCATGTCAGAGAATAATGGAAAAACAGCAATCGTTACAGGCGCTTCAAGAGGTATCGGAAGAGCTATCGCAGTAAAACTCGCAAAGAGCGGCTATAACATCGCTATCGTTGATGCATGCCCCCTTGAGATGAGCAAGGATTGTGAGGACGAGGTCAAGGCTTTGGGCGTTGACGCTAAGGCATACCAGTGCAATGTTGCCGATTTCGAGAAGGTCGGCGAGACAGTCGCGCAGATCACTGAAGACTTCGGCGGAATCTATATACTTGTAAACAACGCAGGCATTACAAGAGACAGTCTGCTCCTCAAGATGACAGAAGAGAATTTTGATGCTGTCATCGCGGTAAACCTTAAGGGTACATTCAATTTCATCAAGCACGTCACACCTGTCATGATGAAGAAGAGAGAGGGAAGAGTCGTAAGCATCTCTTCCATCGTAGGCATTGAGGGACAGGCAGGCCAGGTCAACTACTCTGCTTCAAAGGCAGGCGTCATCGGCGTTACAAAGTCATGCGCAAGAGAGTTCGCTTCAAGAAACATCACATTCAACGCGATTGCTCCCGGATATGTTGAGACTCCCATGACTGCTGTTCTCACTGACAAGCAGAAGGAGGCGATCTTCGCGATGATCCCTCTTAAGAGATACGGTCAGCCCGAAGATATCGCCAACGCAGTCAACTTCCTCTGCTCCGAGGATGCTTCTTACATCACGGGCCAGGTATTGAGCGTTGACGGCGGAATGCATATGTAATCAAGTGCCTGTCCGGCACACCGAAAATAATGATCACGGAGAAATAAGTTAATGGCAAACAGAGTCGTAGTAACCGGTATGGGTGCGATCACCCCCCTTGGAAATAGTGTTGAGGCTTTCTGGGAAGGTCTCAAAAAAGGAAAGGCCGCAACCGCGCCGATTACCAAGTACGATACCAGCAATTCGAAGGTAAAGATCGCCTGCGAGGTAAAGGATTTTGATCCTCAGAACTACATGGACTTCAAGACAATGAAGCGTATGGAACCCTTCGCCCATTTCGCAGTCGCTGCGGCAAAGGAAGCGGTCGAACAGTCAGGTCTTGATATGACAAAGGAGAACCCTTACAGAGTAGGCGTTATCGTCAGCTCGGGTATCGGATCGATGCAGGCTCACGAGAGAGAGCAGGTAAGATACGAGAAGTCAGGCAAGATCGCTCCTATGTATATCCCCATGATGATCGCCAACATGGCATCGGCCAACATTGCGATCATGTACGGAATGAAAGGCATCAACACATGCGTTGTTACGGCATGCGCCACTGGTCTTCACTCGATCGGTGATGCTTTCAAGGCAGTTAAGTACGGCGATGCCGATGTCATGGTAACGGGCGGATGCGAAGCAGCTGTCTGCAAGACAGGCGTTCAGGGTTTTGCCGCTCTTACGGCTCTTTCTACAAATGAGGATCCTGAGACTGCATCAAGACCGTTCGATAAGGACAGAGACGGTTTTGTAATCGGCGAAGGTTCAGGCGTCCTCGTTCTCGAGAACTATGAGCACGCAAAGGCAAGAGGCGCAAACATCCTCGCCGAGATCGTAGGATACGGCGCAACATGTGACGCTTATCACATCACATCACCCGCAGAGGACGGATCAGGTGCCGGCGAGGCAATGATCATTGCCATGAAGGAAGCAGGCATAAAGCCTTCCGATATCGACTACATCAATGCTCACGGAACATCGACTCATCACAACGATCTTTTCGAGACACGTGCGATGAAATATGCTTTCAAGGAAGATATCTACAATATCTCGATCAACTCTACCAAGTCCATGATCGGCCACGTACTGGGCGGTGCCGGCGGCGTTGAGCTCATCACATGCGTCAAGTCGATCCAGGACGGTTATGTTCACGTTACCGCAGGCTCAAAGGAGTCTGAAGGCGAGATGGACCTCGATTACACATTTATTGAACCAAAGAACCGGAATATAGTTTATGCTATGACTAACAACCTCGGATTCGGCGGACACAACGCATCGCTTATAGTTAAGAAGTTTGAGGAATAATAGCAGCTTATCAACAGGAGGATACTGCAATGGCAAATCCGCTTAACACAACTGAGATCATGAAGATCATTCCCCACAGACACCCGTTCCTTCTCATCGACAGAGTTGAGGATTATGTTCCGGGTGAATATGCCATCGCTTATAAGAATTTCACTTATGACGAGTATTTTTTCAGGGGACACTTCCCGGATTATCCGATCGTACCCGGAGTTATAACGGTTGAGGCCCTTGCGCAGACGGGAGCCGTTGCGATCCTTTCCAAGGGTGATTTCGCAGGCAAGATCGCGGTATTTGCAGGTATCGATAACTGCAAGTTCAAGGCTGCCATTTATCCCGGCGATACTGTAAGGCTTGAGACAAAGATCATTGCGGTCAAGGGACCTGTCGGTCTCGGCGAAGCCGTTGCGACTGTTAACGGCAAGGTAGCTGTCAAGGCAACACTTAAATTTGCGATAATGCAGTGACAATCTGAATACTTTTTCTGATTTTTATGTCATAAACCGGTGACGTCAGGTATACTTTGGCTATACTCCGTATCTATAGGAGGTGCCCAATGGATACCGAAATGCTCTTACAGCAGATGACCGTCGAAGATAAGGCCAGGCTCCTTTGCGGAACCACGCCGTTCTCGATCGGAGGTTTTGAAGCGTCGTGCGGCTTTATCCCGGAACTTAATATTCAGGACGGCGGTACGGGTGTCAATCACGGACACCTGTTTACACGTCTGTTTGGAAATCTTACCGATGAACACAAGGCCGCTGAACTGATGGATATTCTCTTCAGTTATTTCGAGCCCGGAAAACTCTCGAAAGATGAGAAAGTATTAAGAGATAAAGCGGAAGCCTTTTTGACTGAATACCGCAACGGGATAGATATAGCGCCCGGATGCTATCCGCCGGGCATACTTCTGGGAGCCACATGGGACCCGGAGACCGTTTATGAGACCGGCAGGGTGCTCGGAATGGAGGCTGCGGTCTACCATATCGGCGTACTCCTCGGAACCCCGAACTGCAATATACTTAGAGAGCCTGTCAACGGCAGGTTCTTTGAAGGCTATTCCGAAGATCCGTTCCTTACGAAGATCCTGGCACCTGAGATGTG
>CACYRM010000001.1 GCA_902776845.1 Oscillospiraceae bacterium | reverse complement strand
AAATCAGCTATCAAGCGTGTAAGCGTTTCCGAGAAGAAGGCTGCTGCCAATAAGAGCAAGAAGAGTGCTATCCGCACAACTGTTAAGAAGGCAAAGGCTGATATCGCTAACGGCGAGAATCTTGATGCTACAATCAAGACAACACAGAAGGCATTGGACCAGGCTGCTGCTAAGGGCCACATGAGCAAGAACGCAGCTTCCAGAACAAAGTCCAGACTCGCTAAGGCTGCTAACGCTGCCAAGGCTTAATTGACCTGACTAATAAAATAATCGAGCCGTCTGCAGGAATGTCCTGTGGACGGCTTTGTTCTGCGCTTATTTTACGATTACGGGGACCGCTCCCCATTCCGAGGCGGTATCTTTGCCGTAAAGCTTCCAGCCGGTGGAAGCCGCTCTCATGTCGAGACTGAAGATCTTTTTCAATTCCGCGTTTTCAGACTGGAGTTCAAGACAGTCTGAAGGTCTGTTGATAACCGGAATCTTTGCGCATTTTCCAATTATCTTCAGGCAGTATTTACCTTCGGTATTAAACCCGAGAACACGGATATAAGGCGGTCTCTTTATCTCAAGATACGAATTGTCCTGACCTGTCATCATACTTGCGAGCGCACGCTCAATCCTGGTCAGCGTATATCTTTTTGTCGATATATTATTCTCGAAAACCTTAAGGCAGTGATCGTCATCAGGTATAGTTCCCGGTCTGATGTTGTCAGCGAAATTTCTGATATAACCGGATAAGTCGTCACTCATATAAGCGATATCATCCAGAGCGGATGATGATGCCTTCAGCATACAATCCCTTATGTAGCCTTTATAGTCAGGAAAACTGAAAACTCCGGATGATAAAGATGACAGCATTACGCCTAAAGCGGGATCCGGCATATGACCGTTGAGCGCGGACGCTATGGCGGAACGGCTGAAAGAGGGGGCCTGCTCCAATACCGCATTACGGATGGAGGTGGCGCTTGAAAAGATCCCGTTGATTTCCTGAGAGTGATATCCGCCGCCCTCGCGCTTTATCATTATGATATTGATGCGGTTCCTTTTATCTATTTTTTTAAGTGCAAGAAGGTAATCCAGTGCCAATATTGAATTGGGGCTTGAGAGCAGAAGATCCGCGTTGCCGGTGATGCCTTTGGATGCAGCAAAATCTTTTATTGCGGCGGCTCTTGCCCTGGGGTAACTGATCCCGGTGGACAGATATCCGTTCAGACTGTTGTTGAAAGACTCGTCGTCTTCAAATCCGGTATCTGCCAGAGCCTTAAGAAGATCGGGATCATCCGTATCTATACCGAATGCGATGTCAGTAACGACTCCTGTGGATATGAGCTCTGATACAGCCCCTTCTGCAAATCTGGATGACGGGGCGCAAGCAAAACTGAAGGGAAGTCCGATTACGACATCGGCACCGCACAGAAGTGCCTGTCTGGCACGTACGGAAGGCGGACAGACAGCCGGAAGTCCTCTCTGGGTAAAAAAGCCTGACATTACAGGCATCACTATCGCTCTCGGATCATTAACGATTTCACGCGCTTTTCTGATTAGATACTCATGACCGTTGTGAAAAGGGTTAAATTCCGCAATTATTCCTATGACCCGCAATTTATGAATAACCTCTGCTTTTGGTATAATCTCTTTCTGTAAAGATTATATTTCATAAGGCGGAGTTTATGCAACGCAAGATAACAGGGGAGATCGGTATCGGAAAGATAGTAACGGGTGCGATAATTATCGCGCTCGCTTTGGGTGTTACCGTTTTCTATCTGTTCTATACAGGCAGGTTCGGAGGCGGATCCAGGCTTAAGATAACATCTCCGGCACGTGTCGGTTATGAATGGAGCCATCTCGCGGCAGACAACAATATCGTCAGTGATTATCTGTTCGGCAGGACAAAAAAGCTGATCGTCGCCAAGGGCGGCGACGGGATCCTCGCAGCCACCTCCTATACGATAGCGGGCCGTCTTGTAACACAGGAAGCGGTGGATTCGGGCATATACGGATTGTCGGACCAGGCACTGCTTCTCAAGTGTTATGTAAGGGCAGGAGACAGGAATAATGCAGTAGCCCTCAAAGAAGAGGTTATAAAGCGTTTCAGACTGCCTGACGGCACTTACAGGGCTTTTGTGTATAGAGATGCATCCGAAACCGCTGGTGAACTGACATCCGTTTCCTCCATGATCGACTGGCTTGATGCGCTGATGGAATATTACGTGACTTATGGCAGCGACGGAGATTATAAAGAGATAAAAACGCTCACGGGAAATCTTTTCGACGGTGAAGGAAGGATCATTACCGAGAAGATCTCCGTGGCTAAATATGCTGAATCTCTTTATGTGAGCCTTGAAGATACGAGCATATTTGATGCTGATGACGAAGGCTCGATGGAGCAGCTTTACGGAACAGTAACGGGAGAATCCGACGGAGCCGAAGTGGAGAATGCGGATATTGAAGAAGAGATAGAAGGAGTTCTGCTTTCCAATATAAGACTGAGACTAATAAAAGATCTCGAGAATAACGGACTTATTGCCCGGGGCGCTTACGAGAAGGCATTAAAAGCCGTAAAGGACGGCTTTGCGGGCGGCGGTTATTCTTTTTATGCCTATGCGACATCCGGAGCCATGGACTGCGGCGACTACATTTACAGCGGACGGAACACCGGTGCTTTTGATATAGAACAGAATATCAAGACTATGAGAAACCTTGCGGAAGCGGGCGAACTTGACAGCAGTTCTTATGCCGAATTAAAGGGTCAGGCTATGAACAGCGGAAGGATCTATACGCAATACGTTATAATGACCGGCAATTATTCAGGCCGCGAGTCTGTAAGTTCCTATACTGACGGCATGATGATCGCATATTACATGGGTGATACGGATCTCTATAACAGGCTCTCTGATACGCTTGGCAGGAGGGTGGCGACAAAATCCACAAGCCCGGCACTTTACATGATCTTCAGGGAAGAAAACGAGAGATATGTTTTCTACGCAAGAGAGAATCTGGGTGCCCGTTTGGCGACCTCTTAAATTCCTTATTTATTGTTTGAAATATAAAGGGTTTACGGGTATACTTTTGTCGACAAAAAATTCCAAAAAAGGAGATAAATATATATGGCATTTATTGATGACATCATGGCCAGGGCAAAAGCTGACAAGAAGACTATCGTTCTTCCCGAGTCAATGGACAAGAGAACTTTTGAGGCTGCCGAGAAGATCCTCAAGGCAGACATGGCAAATCTTATCATTATCGGCACACCCGACGAGATCGCAAAGAACTCCGAAGGTTTTGACATTACAGGCGCTACATTGGTAGATCCTTTCAATGATCCCAACAAGCAGAAATATATCGACAAATTCGTTGAGCTCCGCGGTGTTGACACCATGGTAGCCGCAGCAAAGAAGAAGGCTGAGAAGAAGGGCCTTTCAGAGGAAGAGACAAATGCTCTCATCGCTGATGCCGAGAAGAAGGGCATTACACCTGAGAAGGCTGAGGAGAAGATGAATTCCGACTACATGTACTATGCATGCCTCATGTGCAAGTGCGGTGATGCTGACGGTGCAGTTTCCGGCGCATGCCACTCCACAGGCAACACGATCCTTCCCGCACTCCAGCTCCTCAAGACAAAGCCCGGCATCTCTTCTGTTTCAGGCTTCTTCCTTCTTGACGTACCTAACTGCGATCTCGGTGAGCACGGTCTTTTCATTTTCGCTGACTGCGCAGTTAACACAGACGTAGATTCCGCTAAGCTCGCAGAGATCGCCAAGCTCTCCGCTGAGTCTTTCGAGCAGTTCATCGGCGCTCCTGCCAAGGTTGCTATGCTCTCATATTCATCTTACGGTTCAGCTAAGCACGCTGACGTAGACAAGGTTTCCAATGCTGTTAAGATCGCTAAAGAAAAGTATCCTGACCTCGTAGTCGACGGTGAGCTCCAGCTCGATGCAGCTCTCGTTGAAGAGGTTGGCCAGCTTAAGGCACCCGGATCACCGGTTGCAGGTCACGCCAACACATTGGTATTCCCTTCTCTCGAAGCAGGCAACATCGGTTACAAGCTCGTTCAGAGACTTGCGAAGGCTCCCGCTTACGGACCTGTCCTCCAGGGTCTCGCGCTTCCCGTAAATGACCTCTCAAGAGGATGCAACGCTGACGATATCGTCGGAACAGTTGCTATCACAGCAGTTCAGGCTCAGGCACAGGGCTGATAAATCCGGATAAGAATACAGACAGGAGATAAGATAAATGAAGATTTTAGTAATCAACTGCGGAAGCTCTTCCGCCAAGTTCCAGCTTTTCGACATCGACACAGGCGATGTCCTCGCTAAGGGTAATGCCGAGAGAATCGGAATCGACGGCAAGCTCACATATAAGCCTGCCGGCAAGGATGAGTTCATTTCCACAGAACCCATGCCTGACCACAAGGTTGCAGTCCGCATGATCCTCGATGCTCTTGTAGATCCCGAGCACGGCGTTATCTCTGACGTATCCGAGATCGCAGCTGTAGGTCACAGAGTACTCCACGGCGGTAAGTACTACAGCGAGTCTGTTATCGTTGATGACGATGTTAAGAGAGTTATCAGAGAGTGCTTCCCGTTAGGACCTCTGCATAATCCCGCAAACCTCATCGGTATCGAGGCATGCGAGGACGTTCTTCCTGAGGGCACACCCCAGGTTGCAGTTTTCGATACGGCTTTCCACCAGACAATGCCCCCGAAGGCTTACACATATGCTCTTCCTTATGAGCTTTCCGAGAAGTATGATATCCGCCGTTATGGTTTCCACGGAACATCCCACCGTTATGTAAGCCACAGGGTTGCTGATTTCCTCGGAAAGAAGTACGAGGACTTAAGAATCATCACATGCCACCTCGGTAACGGTTCTTCTTTCGCAGCTGTTAAGGACGGCAAGTGCCAGGATACATCGATGGGTCTTACACCTCTTGCAGGTATCTGCATGGGTACAAGAACAGGTGACATCGATCCCGCTATCGTTCCTTTCCTCATGAAGAATGAGAGATTTACAGCTGACGAGATGGACAACCTTCTCAACAAGCAGTCAGGTGTTCAGGGCGTTTCAGGCGTATCCTCCGACTTCAGAGATCTCGAGAAGGCTGCAAACGAAGGCAACGACAGAGCAAGACTTGCGCTCGACATGTTCGCATATCAGGGCAAGAAGATCATCGGATCTTATGCAGCTGCAATGGGCGGTGTTGATGTTATCGTATTTACTGCAGGTATAGGCGAGAACACAGACCACATGAGAAAGGCTATGTGTGAAGGCCTTGAGTTCATGGGTGTTGAGTTCGATGAATCCGTTAATGCAGGACTCCGCGGCAAGGAAGCAATTATCTCCAAGCCCACATCAAAGGTCACTGTCTGCGTTATCCCTACAAATGAGGAGCTCGCTATCGCTCAGGAGACAGAAAGACTCGTTAGATAATTTACCGGATGAGTTCAGGAGCGGGTAGTTCTGATGGGGTTTCTTAAAGTCTTATATATCGATCCCGGAACAGGGGGAATGCTGTTTACCGTAATATTCGGTTTGTTCGGCGTAGTGGTATTCTCCTTCCGGAAGATCGTTATGAAGCTTAAGTTCCGTTCCGGCGTAAAGGCTTCGGAGATCAAAAGTCAGAAGATCCCTATCGCAATATATACCGATAACAAAAGGTATTGGAATGTTTTCGAACCGCTTCTGGATGAATTCGAGAAAAGGCATCAAAAAGTCGTATATCTTACCGGTTCCGGAGATGATCCGGTCTTCGGTAAGAAATACGAATATATAACAGGCCAATATTTGGGAGAAGGCAACAAGGGCTTTTCAAAGCTTAATCTTCTCAATGCTTCGGTCGTCGTATCCTCGACGCCGAGTCTCGACGTTTTTCAGTGGAAAAGGTCTAAGAATGTGGATTACTACATTCATATTCCGCATGCCCCGAACGATATAACACTGTACAGGATGTTCGGGATAGACCATTATGATGCAATAATCTTGTCCGGAAGTTACCAGGAAGAGGAAGTGCGTAAGCTTGAGAAGCTGCGTGATTATCCGCCCAAAGAGATCGCTCTCTGCGGTATTCCATTTATGGATACTATGATGAAAAGACTTGAGACGGCAGATAAACTGCCTCCCCATGACAGGACTGTCCTTCTGGCTCCCTCCTGGGGCGAGAGCAGTATCCTCTCGAAATACGGAGAGCCTTTTATCGATGCGCTGATCTCCACAGGTTACAGGATTATCGTAAGACCCCATCCCCAGTCTTTTACTGCCGAGAAGGATCTTATGGAAAGACTCATAAACAAATACAGTGACACTTCAAAGGTCACATGGAACAGGGATACTGACAACTTTGATGTGTTAAGACAGTCAGACATTCTTATCTCGGATTTCTCCGGTGTAATGTTCGACTTTTCCCTGGTCTTTGACAAGCCCGTCATTTATACCAGGTCTTTCTTTGATGTGAGTCCTTATGACGCTTACTGGTTAGAAGACGAACTGTGGATGTACAGTATACTTCCTTCCATAGGCCTTGAACTCAATGATGATAACTTCGGGGATATCAAGCAGCTTATAGACAGATGTATTGATGATCCGTCCTTCAGTGACGGCCGTGACAAAGCGCGTTCCGAGACCTGGGTACATATGGGTGAAGGCGCGAAAAGATCAGTCGATTTCATTATGGAGAAATATAATGAAGTTACTTCTGCAAAGCATGAAGAAGAGATAAAAAACTCCGGTATGAAGAAAACAAAAATGAAGAAGTTATCCCTTAAAGGATCGTAATACGATGTCAGTCCTGTCAGCACTTTACACACTGATAATCTCTCCTCTGATGCTTCTTTTCGAAGCACTTTTTATGATCGCCAACAGGATAATCGGCAATGAGGGACTGACCATAATATTCCTGAGCCTTGCGGTAAATTTCCTCGTTTTGCCTTTGTATAAAAGGGCTGATGAGCTTCAGGCGGAAGAACGCGACATACAGGCAAAGATGGCTCCTCATATCAAGCATATCAAGCGCACGTTCAAAGGCGATGAGCGTTTTTTCATGCTTCAGGAATACTACCGGATAAATCACTATAAACCGGTCTATGCGCTTAAGAGTTCTGTCTCACTGCTTCTTCAGATACCGTTCTTTATAGCGGCATATAATCTTCTTTCGGGTATGCAGTGCCTTCAGGGAATGTCTTTCGGGATCATAAAAGATCTGGGACAGGAAGATGCCATGTTCACCATCGGCAGTTTCCCGGTGAATGTCCTTCCTATAATGATGACGCTGATAAATATAATTTCGGGAATTATCTATACCAAAGGTCATCCTTTAAAAGCGAAGATACAGATCTACGGTCTGGCGGCTGTTTTCCTCGTGCTGCTGTATCATTCACCGTCAGGTCTCGTATTCTACTGGCTTCTGAATAATGTTTTCTCGCTGCTGAAAAACATATTCTATAAATTCAGGGATCCGAAAAAGGCTTTGTATATCGTTCTTGCCGCCGCGGGAATCGCAGCAATGATATTTGCGCTCATTAATCCTGATTTCGGCATGAAACGAAAGATACTTCTCTCTGCATGCTGTCTTTTGCTGTGCCTGCCTTTGGCGTCGGGTCTGTTTTTGAAGAAGATCCGGTTACCGGGAAAAAACAAGGTCGAGTCCCGGATTAATGCCAAAGATACGGCGGCAGTCTTTATGGGCGGCTGCGTATTTATGGCTCTCGTTACGGGACTTCTGATTCCTTCCACGGTTATCGGCACATCTGCACTGGAATTTATCGATGTGGGGCTTCCGGGCAATCCTGTCCGTTATGTTGTCAATGCTCTGCTGTTATCATCCGGCAGCTGGATATTGTGGGGAAGCGTATTCTACTTTTTCATGAGCGATACCGTAAAGACGCTGTTCAGCAGACTGATCTGGGCTGTATGCGGCATTTCAATGGTCGATTACATGTTCTTCGGAACAAAGCTCGGAACGTTATCCTCAACGCTTCAATATGATTCAAAACCGGAGTTCAGCTATTCCGTTATTGCTTTGAATGCTGCAGCGGTAATTGTTACGGCAGTAGTTTTTATTCTGCTTTATTCAGGGTTTGCAAAGATCATAAAGACAGTTCTTATTGTTGCGTCTTTATCGGTCATGGCGATCGGAATCTACCATATCACCGGGATATGGCGCGCTTATGCCGGATACAAAAATTCCGCGGATACTCATCAGGGTTCTTCCGTCACGGCTGATGAGCAGATAATAAAACTGAGCAAAAACGGAAAGAATGTAGTGGTAATAATGCTTGACCGCGCAATGGGAACGCAGGCGCCTTACATATTCAACGAGAAACCCGAATTGCTTGAGAAATTTGACGGCTTTACCTATTATTCCAATACTATCTCTTACGGTGCTTACACTAATTTCGGTTCTCCGGCTTTGTTCGGAGGATATGAATATACTCCCGACAAAATGAACGAGAGAGACACGGAGAGTCTTGAGAGCAAGCACAATGAAGCTCTTAAGGTCATGCCGGAGATCTTCGGTGATAACGGTTATGATGTAACCATCTGTGATCCCACATATGCCGGTTACAGCTGGATCCCGGACCTGTCCATTTATGATGACCATCCTGAATACCGATGCTATAACACGAACGGCAGCTACAGTCTCTTTGATGATGATACATATGATGAGTATTCACTATCGTTATCAGAGAGAGTCCATGAGATCCGCAACAGGAATTTCTTCTGTTTCTCCATCGTGAAGATCGCTCCGGTCTTCCTGCAGGAGACACTCTATGATGAGGGGCTCTATAACGAGTCGTCCGGAGATGAGGGCTCTTTTGTCCAGAGCATGGATGGAATTACCAAAAGTACCGGTTATAACATGGATTTTATAAACGCATATTCAGTTCTTACCGCACTGCCTGATATCACGGATGTCAACGGAAGCCAGAACAACACTTTCCTGATGATGTCCAATGATTCGACACATTCACAATGTCTTTTGCAGGAACCTGATTATGTTCCTGCCGCAAGCGTCGATAACACTGCTTACGATGTTGATATGGTCTCCAGGTACACGGTGGACGGCAGGACCATGCGGATGGAAACCGAGGATCAGATCATTCATTATCATGTGAACATGGCTTCGTATATTGCCCTGGGCGAGTGGTTTGATTACCTTCGCAAAAACGGGGTCTATGACAATACCCGCATAATCCTTGTTGCCGACCACGGAAGAGATCTGGGTCAGTTTGACGTCATCTGCAATGATGAGGATATGGAATATTTCATGCCGCTTCTTATGGTGAAGGATTTTGACGCGAAAGGCTTTACGGTCAGCGAGGAATTCATGACAAACGCTGACACTCCGGTCATCGCAACTTCCGGTCTTATAGAAGATCCGGTAAATCCCTTTACAAATAATCCGATCACATCCGATGCGAAATCAGACTTCCGGACTGTATTCCTGTCAACGATCATCAGCACGGAGACCAACGGAGGCAATACATTCCTTCCGGGCTCATGGTTCACTTTCAAGGGCGGTGATATCCATGATCCGGATAACTGGGAATATCTGGGAGATTACTAATACCCGTAAGGGCAGGGTTTAATAATTGATGTTAAGCCCTTTCTTGATATCATCATCCGCACCGAAAACGGTAACGGTATCACCCGACTTGAAAACAAAGTCGGCAGGGAATTCCAGTATCTGGTTGCCGTCACGCCTTATGGAAAGAACATTGAGGTGAAGCTTCTTCCTGATACCGAGATCGACCAGATTGTTGCCGATCCAGGCTTTCGGGACCTCGATCTCAAAGATCGAGAAATCACCGGGATAATCAAGGTAATCAATGACCCTTCCGGAGCACCATCTGATCGCGGACCATTCCGCAAGCTGTTTTTCGGGGAATACGACAGCATCGGCTCCGTTTCTCAAAAGGAACTTCTCGTGAACTGATCTTGAGGCTCTCGATACGACATATCTGGCACCGCATTCCTTAAGGAGTGAAGTGGTCTCGAGCGAAGCCTGGAAATCATCACCGATCGCTACAAAGCATACATCGAAATTCTCCACTCCGAGTGACTTGATAAAATCCTCGTTCGTGGAATCACCGATCAGTGAACTCGTAACCATTCCGAGCACCGGTTCGATACGCTCTTCAGAGGCATCGACGGCAAGGATCTCGTCTCCCGCCTTATTCAGCTGATCGATAAGATGATATCCGAAACGTCCGATTCCTATTACCAGTATGCTTTTCATATATAGTTCCTTTCTGCCGGATCAACCGACTGCAATGTTATCTGAAGGATATTGTCTGTTGCCGGTTGATTTCCGGGTTATAGCGGCAAAGACCAGTGTAAGACCGCCTACACGTCCGATGTACATCAGCACTATCAGTATTATCTTTGAGAGTGAAGCAAGTCCGGGAGTAATGCCCATCGATAGTCCGACGGTTCCGACGGCCGAAGCGCTCTCGAAAAGTGTCTTAAGGAATGCGATATGCTCAATCTTGGAAATGCACATAGCGCCTGTCAGAGTGATTATGATATCCAGCATGAATACGGCGACTGCTCCCGATATTGCCTCCGACTTGATCCTTCGCTTGAATACCGCGGGAGCTCTCTCATGCTTGAATACCGAGATCATCGTGAAGAAAAGAACTGCCACTGTGGTAATCTTCATACCTCCTGCAGTGGAACCCGGAGCGCCGCCAATGAGCATCAGGATGACAGTCATCAGAATGCCGGTACCGGAAAAGTAATTGTAATCGGTTGTATTGAATCCTGCCGTTCTCGGAGTTACCGCCTGAAAAAGCGAAGCAAGATATCTCTGGCCGAAGGGAAGATGGTCATACTCGCCGTACCATAAGTAGAGCATCGGAACAACGATAAGTATTATCTCCATTACGATAATGATCTTGCTCTGTGTGCTGTATCTTGAAAATCTGAGACCGTATCTTCTTATATCCAGCCAGGTTAGAAATCCGAGACCACCGGTGATGATCAGGAATACAAGCGTTAGGACTATTACGGGATTGTCCATGTAAGGCATCATGGACGAGAATGCTCCGTGCGAACCGTTCAGGTCGAAGCCGGCATTACAGAAAGCGGAGACCGAAGTGAATACGGCGAGCCAGCTGCCCTTTAAGAATCCGTATTCCGATATGAATACGGGAGCCATAACAAGAGCTCCTGCCGTCTCAAATATAACGGTTCCCAGACAGATAAAACGGGTATATTTCAGGATCTCGCCGAGATTCGGCGCGGATACGGCTTCCTGCAGGGTAGCCCTTGCCTGAAGGCTGATCTTTTTGCCGATGAGCTTGCTCAGTATGGTCGTCATTGTTACAACTCCCATACCGCCGATCTGTATAAGGATGAGGATAACGAACTGACCGAACAGGGACCAGTGCGTCTCTGTGTCATATACGATAAGTCCCGTAACACAGCTCGCTGATGTTGCCGTGAAAAATGCGTCGATAATGCTGGTCCATTCCCTCGATTTTGTCGAGATCGGAAGCATAAGAAGGACCGCGCCGGCGGCTATCATTAGAAAAAAGCCCAAAAGAATGCTCTGTGAGCCGCTTAATCTGAAATGTTTGTGTTCTCCGCTACTCATGTTGTTATTATATTACTATTCGCGATAAATAAAATATTAAGTGAAATTGTCCTATTATTTGACGGTTAATGATTTCCTTTATTGATATAATCTCTTCAGCGTATTTATAAAAGGGAGAGATTGGTTTTGTCAGACGGTATCTTTAGCAATTCAGACGAGTTTTTCAGAGACCTTGAGAGTATTTACGGACAGGATGCTTATGCTCCGGCGGAGCAGGACGCGGACGATCTTCTGGAAGGTCTTAATCCGGAGCAGAGACAGGCGGTAACACATCTCGACGGACCGCTTCTTATCCTTGCCGGAGCGGGATCCGGCAAGACCAGGGTCATCACTTATAGGATCGCTTATATGATGAAGAAGCATAATGTTGCTCCTTCTTCTATACTCGCCATAACTTTTACGAACAAGGCAGCCAATGAGATGCGCCAGAGGATCGAAGGTCTGGTAGGCGAACGCTCGAAGTATATCTGGTGCGGGACTTTCCACAGCATTTTTGCGAGACTCTTAAGACGTCACGCCGAGCTTCTGGGCTATACCCAGAATTTCTCGATAATCGATACTGACGATCAGTTAAAGCTGGTCAAGGATTCCATGAAGGAACTTGATATCTCTGACAGCCAGTTCAAGCCCAAGGCTGTCCAGAATGAGATTTCCAATGCGAAGAACAGATTCGTCGATGTCGAAGAGTATACGCTGACCGCAGGCAAGGAATACTATTACGGCGTTGTTGCCAGGATATACAAGAGATACCAGGAGAAGCTCCTTGCCAACAATGCTATGGATTTTGACGATATCCTGATAAATATGGTGAAGCTCCTGGAGAGGAATCCTGATATCCGTGAGATGTACAGGAACAAGTTCAGGTACATAATGGTAGATGAGTATCAGGACACCAATATGCCTCAGTACCGCGCCATAATGCAGCTGGCTTCAGGCAACGACAACATCTGTGTGGTCGGCGATGACGACCAGTCGATCTATTCATTCAGAGGCGCTGATGTAAGATTGATATTGAAGTTCGAGAAGGATTTCCCCGGAGCCGGAGTCATAAAGCTTGAAGAGAATTACCGTTCGACCAAGACGATCCTGGATGCAGCAAACTGCGTTATAGCAAACAACAAAAAGCGTAAGAGCAAGCATCTCCGTACAGAAGGCGAAGACGGTGATAAGATCATTGTCATGAATGCCGATACGGGTAACGGCGAAGCGGAATTTGTCGGAAGGACCATCAAGATGATGGCCGACAAAGGCAAGTTCAGGTTCTCGGACTGCGCCGTCCTTTACAGGATGAATGCTCTTTCGAGAAATATAGAGACAATGCTTCACAATCTCGGGATCCCGTTCAGGGTCTACGGCGGAATGAGGTTCTATGACAGAAAAGAGATCAAGGATATCCTGGCATATTTAAGGCTTATCAATGACACTAAAGACAATATAGCTTTTGAGAGGATCATCAATGTTCCGAAGAGAGGCATAGGCGATACGACAATAGAGAAGATCAGGCAGTATGCCATTAATGACAATATCAGCATGTTTGATGTTGCGATGCATGCCGTTGATTACCCTGAGCTTGTCAGATCAGTTTCCAGGATCTGTGCTTTTACGGATCTCATAAACTCTATGAGGGATAAGCTCAAAGAGAATGAGATGGATTTTGCCCAGTTTGTCGATTATGTCGAGAATGAATCAGGGATCATCGAGGAGATTACCGAGCAGCGTGAGAAGAAGGGCGACATTATCGACAGGGTGGAGAACCTGAAGGAACTCTTATCCGAAGCCAAGGAATTCGATAAGGCACACCGTGCGGAACCGGTCGATATGGACGGGATAGAGATCGATGACGGAGACGGACTGCCTGTTGAAGTCGATGAAGATTTTTTCTTCGACACGGCTACTGCAGACACGACAGAAGGAATACTCGGGCTTTATCTGGAGAACGCGTCACTGTTCACGGAAGGTGATGATTATAACGACTCTGATGATTTTGTTAAGCTTATGTCCATACACAGCGCAAAAGGTCTTGAGTTCGGAGCTGTGTTTATCATAGGTCTGGAGGAAGGGGTATTCCCGAGTTACAGATCAGTCCAGAGTGCTGAGGATACCGAGGAAGAACGGAGACTGATGTACGTAGCCATTACGAGAGCCAAGAAAAATCTGTTTATTGTCCTTGCAAAACAGAGGATGCTCTTCGGTCAGACCAACTGCAACCAGCCTTCAAGATTCATAAGGGAGATCGATCCCGGACTTCTTTATCTTATGGGTTCCAGAAGGGAAGCGCCCAAAGAGGAGCCTCAGGGTGAGACAAACAGAGAGAAATCAAAGAAATCCATCGCGTCTGCCGTCAGGTCACAGTTCTCCAGAGAGAAAGAAAAGCCCTCCGGAGCACGTGAAGGACAGCTGGGTCCGGATGATCTTTCAGAAGGTCTGAGAGTGATCCATCCGAGGTTCGGTGAAGGTGTCATACTCAAAGTCGAACCTGTAGGAGGCGATGCGCTCATTACTGTCGATTTTGACGGCATGCGCAAGAATATGCTCGCGAACGCAGCCGGACTTAAGAAAGCATAAGGTTTTGCCGAGAAGTGGACATGTCTTTTGTAGTATAATAATCCAACTGTGTATTAGAAGGAGACTATAGCTGATGTCAGATAATCTCAGTTTCCAGGACCTTTATGCTGACAGCGTAGCCAGTATCGGCAAGTCAGACAAGATATCTGAAGCGACAAAGGCCAAGATCAGGATGCTTCAGGCTGAGCGCGATAAGATATTAAGCGTTAATGCCACAAAGTGTTCCCAGTCAAAAGGCCGGGTGTTCACTGAAAAGGACGGAGACATCAGGAACTGCTTTCAGCGTGACATGGGAAGGATCATCTATTCACAGGCCTTCAGGCGTCTCAAGCACAAGACACAGGTCTTCTTCAATCCTTCCAATGATCACATCTGTTCCCGTCTTGAACATGTCATCTATGTCGATTATATCGCGTCTACAATAGGAACCGCTCTGAATCTGAATGTCGATCTTATCAGGGCTATTGCTTTGGGTCACGATGTCGGTCATACGCCTTTCGGACACAGCGGCGAGAGGATCATTAACAAAAAGCTTAAGGAGATCGACAGCAGGCTCTATTTTGAACATGAATCCAACGGTCTGCGCGTTCTCGACATAATCGAAAAGCATAACGGCAATAACGGTCTTAATCTTACATTCGAGGTCAGAGACGGAATAATCTCGCACTGCGGTGAAGTTTTTTCCGAGAGGAAGCTCGAGCCCTGCAGGGATAAGACTGAAGCGGATATCTCTTATCTGATCCCCAAAAAGGATCGTAAGGTCCCGGCTACTTTGGAGGGCTGCGTCGTCAGATTCGCGGACAAGATCGCTTATGTCGGAAGGGATATCGAAGACGCGTTAAGAACGGGTGTGATCGCCAGTGAATTTGATATTACTGCCGTTTCCGATGTTATGGGGAGCTCGAATTCCGAGATCATTAATTTTCTGGTCCAGGATATCATCGAGAACAGTATGGACAAGGGCTGCATCATGATAAGCGATCATGCCGGAGATGCGTTGGAACACACGCTGAATGATAATGTCAAAAAGATATATACCACATCAAAAGTAAAGACCTACGAGAAGTACTGCGATGTTATGCTCGAAGGTCTTTTCGACGCCTTTTACGAGGCAGTGCAGAATATCAGCAAGGCAGCTGATTCAAAGTCGCCGGCGATAAGGAAATTTGCCGAATTCGTATATAACCATCCCGAGTTCAGGGCAAATGAGAATACGCCTCTTCCGATCTATGTATCCGACTATATTGCCGGAATGACGGATTCGTTTGCTGTAGGCTGCTTTAACGAAATATATAAGAGCTGACGGGGAGCTGAAAAATGGGAAATAAGGAAGAATACGGTTTTTTCGCGATGCTGGACCGCATGCAGTATATCGAAAGATGGGCACTGATGCGCAACAGCAGGACAGAGAATATAAAGGAACACAGTTTTGATGTCGCGGTCATCGCCCATGCGCTGGCTGTCCTTCATAACAGATTCGAAAAAGATAACAAGGACGCTATCCTGCCAGATCCGTACAGGGTACAGGCATATGCCCTTTATCACGACTGTACCGAGATACTGACAGGGGATCTTCCCACTCCGATCAAGTACCGCAATAAGGAGATCACAAAAGCTTATAAGGAAGTCGAATCCGAAGCGGCCGCAAGTCTGGTCGAGCTTTTGCCGGAAGATGAGGAAATGAGAGCTGAATATCTCGAACTTCTGGCACCGTCGGTGACAAGTGAAGAGGAAAAGCTTATCCATAAACTGGTCAAGGCTGCGGACAAGATCGCCGCATATATAAAATGTCTCAGGGAAGAGAGCAGCGGGAACGCTGAATTTTCCGCGGCAAAGGAATCGACGGGCAGGATCATCCGCGGCATGAATATGCCTGAGGTGGAATATTTTATGGAACATTTTGTTCCTTCGTACGGTTACACATTAGACAAGATAACCGGGAGGGATACTTAACAGATGTTTGTAAGACGTCCCGAGTATTTTGCAGTTGCGGCTCTAAGCGGATTACTGGCTGTAGCCGCATCAGCCTTTGTTGTAATGAGCCTTGATACAGGCATTTCAGAACTTGACAGAAAGAACGCCGGAAAAGCAGGTGATATGGTCCTCCGTGCCGGTGCCCTTACATCCAGTTCCGGTGAGGAACTTAAGATCGCCGGATCACGTGTTGAGGAAGGGCTTTTATCCTGCGGAGATTATGTTATCTCGGTCATGACATCTCCCGAGTATCTGCTGACAGGCGTATCGGATGATAAGTTTGCTTCAGATCTCTGCAATGTCGTTTACGGCGAGTTCCGTCAGGATGAGGTAAATTACATACTGGAAGACCTTAAGGGCCATTCGAGGATCGAAGCAATAGACAGGGCAGTATCTTCAGCCGGCAGGGATCTCGGTGCATCCGGCACTCCTTCAGGTAAAGGCTCAGTTATCTCGAATGTAACTCTTGAATCCACGATCGATTCGCCTGAACAGTATACAGTCGGTATCAGGGAAGCAGCGGGTTCATATACGGCAACGGGTGATGAGGTCAGGACAGACTTTTTCGTTGACGGTTCGCTTTATTATGGTTATCTGAATTTTACCGGTGATACAAAATCCGGATCTGATTACCGTGAATTTGTATTGTCATGGGATACTGCGGACTGCGCCCCCGGAAGACATGAAGTATATGCGCTGTTAAGAAGCTCTGACGGAAGAGGAACGGTGATATCCGGCGGTGAGATCACGATCCCGAACAAGGTCTCCATCTATCCGGGTTCTGTGGCAGAGGGTCTTGTCCCGAGCGGCAATTCCACCGCCTGGTACATGATCGACTGCGGAGACAGTGACTGCTATATCAATTTCGCGGGCCTGACTGATGATATAAGGGTTTCTCTTTATGACCTGAAGGGCAATCTTATCGGAACGAACGAGAATCCCGGTATACCCTATGCAATGCTGAGAGGCAGGAAACAGGATACGGATTCCGTTGTCCGGGAGACCGGCATATCAGGCGTCTCGAACTGTTTTTATGTCTGCGTCAGCAGGACCGGTTCGGGATCCGACATTGAGAAGGATATAGATTTTACGATGATACAGTCAAGGGAATGCGCTTACTTTGACGGAAGTTATATGGCAGTCACGGGAGATGCCGGCAGCGGTAAGGTAAAGCTCACGGACCGTGACAGGATAACTTATGAGGTTGAGAGAAAGAAAGCAGGTATCATTCCGATAAACGGCGCACTTTCTTCCTGTGTCATCAATGATTCCGAACCTGACAGGTTCCTGGATATATATCCTGATTTTGATTTCCTTACACGTGATTACGCTTACTATATGAAGAATTCGAAGAGCATTGCCTTCAGATGCACGCCTCTTGAAGGTTATTCGGCGGATGTGAAGATCACGGCACATTCTGAAGGCGGGGAATATGCGCTTGAACAGGGACAGCTCTTTGATGTTCCTTCCGGAGAAACTGTCATAACATGTACGGTTACCGGTTTTGACGGAACATCAGAAAGCTATTCGTTCTATCTCTTGAACGGTGATGACGAAGGAGATTTCAGCGAGAATACTCTTTCAAAATTTCCTGTGAGTTATTTCAGCGGATTGTGGCTTATTCACAGCCTTAAGCCTGAATACATTTTCACGCCTTACAATACGAATCTTCAGTTTGACACTGCGCTTGCGGCGGAGGACAGCAAGGCCAGGAGCCTTATCCAGTATTCCTCATATCCGGCTTATGTAAAGCCCAACAGTGAGGTGTATGACAAGCCTGACTGGATGCTCGCGAGAACGGAAGTCGTAAGTTATTTTATGGATCCCAGAAATTTCCTGACCCCTGAAAAGATCTTTGCGTTCGAAATGCTCGGGTTCGATCCTGCTGTGCATACCGTGGAAGGCGTCAGGGAGATCATAAGAGGAACGTTTATGGACGGCTCCCCGGATTATGATTATGCTCAGATAATCTATGAGGCAGGAGAGTATGCCGGTGTGTCACCGTATTTTCTTGCTAGCAGGATAATCCAGGAGATGGGATACAGAGGTGAATCGGCTCTTTCCAGAGGAGACCTTACCGGTTACGAAGGATACTACAACTATTACAATATCGGTGCGTATGCCACAACAGAACCCGGCGGCGCTGTGGTCAACGGCGCTAAATATGCCCAGTGGGGCAGAGACTGGGAAGGGCAGGAGATAACTGATACCGAAGCTTCATATCTTCTTCCATGGACATCTGTAGAAAGGGCGATCAAGGGCGGTGCCGTATGGATTGCTGCCGGATATATAGAAAAAGGACAGAATACCCTTTATTTCCAGAAATTTGACGTGCTCGATGACGGAACGGATAAGTACGATCATCAATACGCGCAGAATATAATGATGGCTTATTCTGAGGGTATGAGATATTACAGGAGTTATGATTCAATAGGAATGACAGATGCCGGATTTGAATTCATAATACCGGTATACAAGAATATGCCTGAAGCTTACGGGAGCCTGCCTGAATGAGAAAAAAGACTGAAAGGAAGAAAACCGCGTCACCTGCAAAGATCTTGCCGGCTTTATTTGCTTTTGTCTTCGCTTCAGTCTTCATGCTTTCCTGTTTGGGCGTTAATGTAAGAGCGGATTCCGAAGTGGTTGTATCCGCAATAACCAGACAGAACAGTATCGGTCCGGGAGATATCCTTATCGTTGATGTAGTCGCGAACTGGCTTCCGGGTATTACGGAATTCGGTCCGGTAGAATTCAATTTCGATTCGGACAAGGCTGACTATATATCATTTGAACAGGGAAAAGATCTCACAAGCTATGTGTTTTACGAGACCAAGGTAGACGGGACCCTGACGGTCACGGCCAAGGATCAGATGTCAAGCGTCAGTGTGGATGAGAGCGGCGATGAGGTAATTACCGCGTCTTTCCGTTCCGAATATCAGGTCGTTCTGTTCTCGGTCGTTCTCAGGCTGCTCCCCGAAAGCAACGGTGAAGTTGACTGCTGGATCGGTGATGCGGGCGAGTTTACTTCCCCTGCTGAGAATATAACGGCCAGGACCGGCAGCGGAGTTACTCTCCCGATAACAAGGACCGGACTTTCAAGTGACGCGACGATCGCGTCTTTGAAGATAAGGGGTGCCACCATCACTCCCGAATTCAATCCGAACATCACGGATTACAGCTGTTCTGTCGAACGTTCTGTATCCGAGGTCCAGGTAAATGTAATAGCAAACAATCTTTGGGCTGCGGTCATAATTGACGGCAACCAGCATCTGAACATAGGCGAGAATATCGTAAGCATAAATGTTACCGCACAGGACGGCTCAAGCCATATGCGTTACACGATCCATGTCGAGCGAAGGGAAAGTGATGTCCCGAATAACGCGTCCTTAGTCGATCTGGACGGCAATACATACACGTTCCTTGATGCTCCGAATGATGCGGTCATTCCTTCAGGCTTTACCCAGACGACAAGGTACATTAACGGATACAGTGTTCCCGTGTATACCAGAGACGGCGTGACCAGCGTTTTGCTGTATCTGTTTGACGGAACACAGTCACCCGGATTTTATTTCTATAACAGCTCCGCGAAAACAGTCAGGAGATATGAACCTGAAAAAACCATCATTGAGACTTCACAGATCCTTAAGCTTGCGGATATTCCTTCCTCTGTCGTGATCCCTGACGAGTTTAAGCCTGAGACATTTGATACGGGTTCGATAGTCTTACCGGGTTATTCCAACAAAGACGGGGATTTTATTATTTATCTTTCTGATGAGAGCGGCATTTGTGATTTTTATTACTATGACAAGATCACGGGTTCCATCAGCCTTTACAGATTTGCGGATAAAAAAGCCGAGCTTTTGTATTCATATCTGTTTGACGTTTTCCTTGTTGTTGCTATTATTGAGGCGGTCATAATAACTATTACCGTATATATTGTAAAAAGAATGGTCTCTGACAGAACGAATCCGAGACCGAAGCGGGTATAAAGGAATCAGATATGGGTTTGATCAAGACAATAGTTTTCGGTGATAAAAGCCTTACCGAGAAACAGGAAAAAACACGTAAGTTATTTATGTATCTGGTCAGCGGCGGTCTTACTACTGTTGCAAACTGGGTAGTATATATTCTCTTTGATCTGCTGGTAAAAGCAGATATGACGCTTCATATCTTCAGTTTTGAATTCTCTTTGAAGATCGCGGTAAAACAGATCGTCGGCTGGATCGTGGCTGTTATCGTAGCTTATTTCCTCAACAGGATCACGGTATTCAGATCCAAAGGAAAGATAATGAGAGAACTCTTAACTTTTGCAGGCGCAAGAGTGCTGTCATTTGTTGTGCTTGAATTGGGAGTTATGTATCTCATGGTTTGGATCTGCGAGATGATCACGAAGGTGCCCGTATCGACACCTATGGGTTATATCGGTTCTTTTGCATTTACATATGATTATCTCGTAAAACTCATCAACTGCATTTTCGTTATCATTGCCAACTATGTCCTGAGCAAGCTTATGGTCTTTAAAAAGAAGGATATGGTTGATTACAGTTCGGGAGAAGAGACTGCTTCCGGGAAGGCAGAGACAGATGCCTGACAATAAGATACCGGAAGTCCTTACGGGAGCCTTAAAATTCGGGATCAAGCCCGGTCTTGAACGCATAACCTGTCTCATGGATCTCCTGGGTAATCCGCAGAACAGATTCAGGTCTGTTCATATCGCGGGAACCAACGGTAAAGGTTCTGTGGCAGCTTATATTTCATCCATAATGGCGGCAGACGGTAAGAAGGTTGGAGTTTTTACTTCGCCTTATCTCGAGCGCTTTTCCGAGCGGATCAGGATAATAGAAGGAAGAGATGGTCTTAACCGTTACGTTGAAGATGATTCAGCCGGAGAGATAGATCAGGCCGATCTTGATAAATATTCGGATATGGTAAGAAAGGCCAGAGAACAGATGGTCGAAAAAGGCCTGTGCGATGAGCCTACCGAGTTCGAACTCATCACGGCAATATGTTTCCTGTATTTTGCTGACAGTAAGGTTGATGTTGCGGTTCTGGAAACAGGTCTCGGAGGAAGACTTGATTCGACTAATGTCATCAGGGATCCGCTGGTTACTGTCATTACCGCGTTAGGACTTGATCACACCGGAGTTCTCGGAAACACGATATCTGAAATAACTGCAGAGAAGGCCGGGATCTTCAAGGAAGGTTCACCGGCTGTATGTTTTGAGCCCGATCTCATGATCCTTCCGGAAGAGATGAAGCATGATGTAAGAACGGTTCTCACCGCCAAGGCAAATGAGAAGAATGTTGATATCACTTTCGCAGGCACAAGAGAGGCTTTCGGCACCGCGGTATTCACAAAAGACGGCAGGATGGAATTCACATACGGCGGAATCCTTTATGAGACTGCACTGAACGGCAGGCATCAGATAGGCAATGCCATTACCGCCATTGAAGCCGCAAGAAAGTGCGGAATATCCGAAGAGGTGATCAGGAAAGGCATTGCTCTCGCGCGGTGGAAGTCCAGGGCAGAGATACTGGGCACCGATCCTGTCGTGATAATCGACGGCGGTCATAATCCCCAGGGCGCATTAAGTCTCGGAGAGACAATGAACGAAATGCTCGGCGGTTCACTTAAAGGCAAACCTGTAAGACTTTTGATGGGCGTTATGGCCGATAAAGATGTATCGGGTATTCTCGATGCCTATAAAGCCTGCGGTATCAACGTTAAAAGCGCGGTGACCGTAATGCCGGACAACCCCAGAAGCGAGCCTGCCGATGTTCTCGCACAGAAAATTAATTATGTGTATAATATCAGCGACGATTTGACGGCCTGTCCGAATGCCTGTGAAGGCGCGAAGCTGGCTTATGAAAAATCTGTCAGCGACGGATATATTCTTCTTGCGACCGGATCGCTTTATCTTACCGGTCAGATAAGAGCCACTCTGAAAGGATTGACCTGATGCACGACTATTTAAGCTTATGCATGATGATACAGCCTATAAATGAGTCGAGTCTCATTCTTTTTGATGTGAGCAATGAAGAAAAGTCACGCATTGTCCGCCAGTACAACAGGGCATTACAGAACAGTCAGGGTGACGGAACAGATGTTGCCCAGATCTTCTTAAAGCCTTTGATCGCGCAATACCAGAAATGGGGAGATCCGGCATTGATCTTCGGACTCTGCCTTGCGCGCGAGGGCCAGTTCAAAAGGGCTGAAGGCAGCCTTACATTTGCGATCCAGGGCGTTCTCGGAACCGAGCAGTATCTGACTATCGCTCAGGAAGCATTAAGGATGGTCAGAGAGGATATCAAGAATCCGCCTGCTGATCTTCCGCCTGCCGATATTGCGGGAAAACTCAAGAATGCGCAGATGGCATCAGGTTCTTCTCCGGCTGCAAGGGCTAACTTCCAGGCTCCGATCCTGACCAAAGCACAGAAGACCTCTGAAGCGCCTCAAATGGCTTCAAGCAGGGAGCGCAGGGATATAATGATGCGTTCCGGCGGAGTCGCTGATGAACTGCCCGATGACTCAATAGATATTGAGGATATAAAATCTCCGAGAGAGAAGATGAAAACTTTGGTCGTTACAGGCATTGTAATTCTGTCAATGTTACTAGTGACGCTCCTCATCATATTTGGTATTATTCCTCTGATAAAAGAGATCGAAGCCGGAGGCTCCGCCAGAGACAAGGTTGAATACCTGGAGGGAGAGTTCTACAAGAACAGATATGATCCCGAAGTCTCAGCGATAATGAGCGGCTATGAATCAAGTTTTGGAACTGTCTGGACAACGGATCCGCAGGATACGGTACCGACAACGAGTCAGACTGAGGAACCGACCACTACTCCGGAAGAGACGCAGCTCACGGCACATATTGTCGAGCCGACGACTCAGGAAACGGAAGAGGATACGGATTCCGATGATGATGAGACTCAAGGAGATGAAGATTAATGAACTATATAAGTACAAGAGGATATGAAGGAAAGTTTTCTTCAAGCGAAGCCATCATAAGGGGCATTGCTCCTGACGGCGGACTCTTCGTTCCCGAGTACGTTCCCCAGCTTACAAAAGAGGATCTTGAAGCAATGCAGACGATGCAGTTCTATCAGCTGTCTGCCTTTGTTTTATCCAAATTCCTTACAGACTTTACAGAGGCTGAGCTCCTTGAATATACAAGACAGGCTTATTCTGAGGATAAGTGGGGTGAGAACCCTGTTCCTCTGGTACAGCTTAACGAATATAACGACAGGGAATACATTCTGGAACTGTGGCACGGACCCACATGCGCATTTAAGGATGTGGCGCTCCAACTCCTTCCTCATCTCATGACGGCATCTGCCAAGAAGACAGGTATCGGCAAGAAGATCTGCATCCTTACAGCTACTTCCGGAGATACGGGCAAGGCTGCTCTTGAAGGTTTTAAGGATCTTCCCGGAACGGAGATCATAGTCTTTTATCCCACGGGCGGAGTATCTGAAGCCCAGAAGCTCCAGATGGTCACGACAGGCGGTGATAATACTCATGTAATTGCCGTCAACGGCTGCTTTGACGATGCCCAGACCGGTGTAAAGAACATCTTCGGCGATCTGGAATTTGCCATTACGCTTGACGAGCATGACATACTCCTGTCCTCTGCTAATTCAATCAACTGGGGCAGACTCGCGCCTCAGATTGCTTATTATGTATATTCATATGTTGAACTGGTCAGAAGAGGAAAGATAGATCTCACCGAGTCCTTCAATATCGTTGTTCCGACAGGTAACTTCGGAAATATCCTTGCCGCATGGTTTGCCAAGCAGATGGGTATTCCTGTCCACAAGCTTATCTGCGCAAGCAACCGCAACAAGGTCCTGTGCGATTTCTTCTCGAGCGGTATCTATGACCGTAACAGGGAATTCTTCAAGACATCCTCGCCTTCTATGGATATCCTTATATCTTCCAATCTTGAAAGACTTCTTTTCGAGATCGCGGGAAAGGATCCCGTGAAGGTCACGGACTGGATGCGCCAGCTTAACAAAGAAGGCAAGTACAGCGTTGACAAAGATACATTAAAGGCATTGCAGAAGCTCTTTGTCGGAGGCTTTGCCGATGAGACGGGCGTATTCAAGACAATACTCGAAGTATATGACCGCACGGACAATGTCATCGATCCTCATACCGCGGTAGGCTTCAATATTTACGGAAGATACCATCAGAGATCCGGTGACGAGAGCAAAACGGTATTTGCCTCAACGGCTTCACCGTTCAAGTTCGCGCCTGCTGTCATGGACGCGCTGAGAGGAGCCGGTTATTCCGAGAACAAATCCATACCGGATATCATTTCGGAACTTGCCGAAGAGAGCGGGCTCGTTATTCCGCAGTCGATATCGGAACTCCCGTCTCTTGAAATAAGGCATAAGGATGTTATCGATAAGGAACAGATGGAAAGCAAAGTCCGCGAGATCCTTCTCGGTTAGTCAGCAATTCAAGGCTTTTTCCTTTTCCGGAAAAGCCTTTTTTATAAACAGGGGGTTAAAAGACATGAAACGTTATTTGGTATTGGAAAACGGAAACGTTTACGAAGGCGAGGCGATGGGTGCCGAAGGCAGCGTCATTTCCGAGATAGTATTTACTACCGCAATGACAGCTTATCTTGAGACACTTACCGATCCGAGCTACAAAGGTCAGGCAGTAGTCCAGACTTTTCCCCTGATAGGCAACTACGGAATCATCACACCCGACATGGAGAGCAGCAAAGTAAACGTATCGGGTTATATCGTAAGAGAAGCCTGCGAGCTTCCTTCCAATTTCAGATGCGAAAAGGATCTGGATACATTTCTGAAAGAACAGAATATACCCGGAATTAAAGGAATCGATACAAGGGCTCTTACAAAATGCTTAAGAGAATCCGGCACGATGAACGGCGCGATCTGCGACCGTCCCGATGAGTTCTCATTAGATGAGATCAGGGCATACAGGATCAAAGACCCCGTTGAAGAAGTGACAACTGCCCAAGAGGAGATCGTGGAAGCCAAAGATGAAGTTAAGTTTAAGGTCGCAATGTTCGACTTCGGCATCAAGAGAAATATCTCCCGCGAGCTTGCGAAAAGAGGCTGTGAAGTACACCTTCTTCCCGCTGATACGGACGCAGCGAAAGTAATGGAGATCGCTCCTGACGGAATCTTCTTATCCAACGGCCCGGGAGATCCGGAGGATAACGTAAAGGCCATAGAGACCATGAAGGAACTCAAGGATTCCGGCATCCCGGTAATGGGTATCTGCTTAGGCCACCAGATCCTGGCTCTTGCCCACGGATTTAAGACCTCCAAGCTCAAGTACGGTCACAGAGGTGCAAATCACCCTGTTAAGAATCTTGAGACAGGAAGGGTATATATCACATCGCAAAACCACGGTTATCAGGTGCTGAGCGATTCGATAGACACTTCAATAGCGAAAGAATTCTTCGTTAATGTAAACGACGGAACTAATGAGGGAATAAAGTATCTTGATAAGCCGGCATACTCGGTACAGTTCCACCCGGAAGCGTGCGGAGGACCTAAGGATACGGAATTCCTTTTCGATATGTTTATTAAGATGATGTCAGAGAAGAAGGGGGACAACTAATATGCCGCTTGATAAAACTATAAGAAAAGTTCTTGTTATCGGTTCAGGTCCTATCGTAATCGGACAGGCCGCGGAATTCGACTACGCAGGCACTCAGGCTTGCCGCGCCCTAAGAGAAGACGGCATTGAGATAGTTCTCCTTAACTCCAACCCTGCCACCATCATGACCGACAAGTCGATGGCAGATAAGATCTATATCGAACCTCTGACGCTTACGACTGTTAAGAGGATCATAGAGACAGAAAAACCCGACTCGATCCTGTCAGGCCTCGGCGGCCAGACCGCTCTTACTTTATGTATGCAGCTTGCAAAGGACGGATTCCTTGAATCACACGGCGTCAAGCTCCTGGGTTCTTCGCCGGAGTGTATCGACAAGGCCGAAGACCGTCAGATGTTCAAGGATACTATGGAAGCCATCGGCCAGCCCTGCATCCCTTCAAAGGTCGTAACGACTGTCGAGGATGCGATGGATTTTGCCGGTGAGATCGGATATCCGGTAATCGTAAGACCTGCGTTCACATTAGGCGGAACGGGTGGCGGTATCGCAAATAATGAAGAAGAACTCCATGAGATCGCAAGAAACGGTCTAGCGCTGTCTCCTATCACGCAAGTCCTTATTGAGAGAGGTATCGCAGGCTGGAAGGAGATCGAGTTCGAGGTTATCAGGGATAAGGACGGCAACGTTATCACTGTCTGCTCGATGGAGAACCTTGATCCTGTAGGAGTCCACACAGGTGACTCAATAGTTATCGCTCCCGCGGTAACGCTCTCGGACAAAGAGTATCAGATGCTCAGAACAGCTTCACTTAACATCATCGAAGCTCTGGGCGTTGAAGGCGGCTGCAACTGCCAGTTTGCGCTTAACCCCAACTCATTCGAGTATGCGGTAATCGAGGTTAACCCGAGAGTTTCAAGATCATCCGCACTTGCTTCAAAAGCGACTGGTTATCCGATTGCAAAGGTTGCAACAAAGATCGCGATAGGTTACAGACTCCACGAGATCGTAAATGCGGTAACAGGCCACACATATGCTGCTTTCGAGCCTGCGCTGGACTATGTTGCGGTCAAATATCCGAAGTGGCCTTTCGACAAGTTCGTATATGCCAAGAGAAATCTCGGCACGCAGATGAAGGCAACCGGCGAAGTCATGGCAATCTCGGATTCTTTCGAGAGCGCTCTCATGAAGGCCATAAGAGGCGCAGAGATCTCCGCTGATACACTCCACCTGAAGAAGATGGAAGAAGTCGCGGACGAGGATCTCATGGAGCGTTGCGTAACGCCTACAGACGAGAGACTCTTCTATGTTGCCGAGGCGATCAGAAGAGATGTTCCGATCTCAAAGATCAACGAAGAGACAAAGATCGATATGTGGTTCCTTGCCAAGATCAAGAACCTGATCGATTTTGAGAAAGCCATCACCGGAAAAGAGATATCTTTCGATGAGTACGTAAAAGCCAAGAAACTCGGATTTACAGACAAAGCAATCGCAAGGATCACAGGTGTGCCCGTCACATACGAACTCAAGCCCACCTTCAAGATGGTTGATACCTGCGCAGGCGAGTTTGAAGCACACACTCCTTATTTCTACGCCACATTCAACAGACCCGAAGAGGGCGGCGAGAATGAGGCTGACTTCGAGAAAGCAGGCGATAAGGACAAGCAGACCGTTATCGTATTCGGCTCGGGCCCGATCAGGATCGGTCAGGGTATCGAGTTCGACTATGCGGCAGTTCACTGTGTGCATGCGTTAAGAGATCTGGGCTACAGAGTTGTCATCGTAAACAACAACCCTGAGACAGTATCCACGGACTTTGATACGGGCGACAGACTCTATTTCGAGCCTCTTACGCCTGAAGACGTAATGAATATCGTTCATCAGGAAAAGCCCTTCGGCGTTGTTGTAGCGTTCGGCGGCCAGACAGCCATCAAACTCACGAAAACCCTTTCCGAGAATAATGTTAACATCATCGGAACCTCTGCTGATTCCATCGATATGGCTGAGGACCGTGAAAGATTCGATGAACTCCTGGAGCGCCTCGGTATCGCAAGACCTAAGGGATTCTCAGTGCTTACGCTGGATGAAGCTCTTAAGGCAGCAAACACACTCGAATATCCTGTTCTCTTAAGACCTTCATATGTGCTTGGCGGTCAGAACATGATCATCGCATTCAACGATGAAGACGTTAACGAGTACATGAGGATCATCCTCGCGCAGGGTATCGAAAACCCTGTGCTTATCGACAAGTACATCCAGGGTAAAGAGATCGAAGTTGACGCGATCTATGACGGCAAGGATGTTCTCATCCCGGGTCTTATGGAGCACGTTGAGCGCGCGGGAATCCACTCCGGTGACTCCATCGCGATGTATCCTGCAAAACACATCTACGATGACATGTACAAGAAACTTGCAGATACTACTATTGCGCTCTGCGACGGCCTTAAGTCAACTGGTATCGTAAACATCCAGTACATCGTTAAGGACAACAGGATCTATGTGATCGAGGTCAATCCGAGAGCTTCAAGAACCGTTCCTTACATGAGCAAGGTTACCGGCATTCCGATGGTCGATGTCGCAATCGAAGTAAGTCTCGGAACGAAGCTTGCAGACATGGATTACGGCACCGGATTCTACAGACAGTCACCATATACGGCCGTTAAGGTTCCGGTATTTTCATTCGAGAAACTGACGGACGTTGATACACAGTTAGGACCTGAGATGAAGTCCACGGGCGAAGTCTTAGGTGTCGGCAGAAACCTCTCAGAGGCTTTGTACAAGGGCCTTGTGGCAGCGGGCTACAAGATGTACAAGCGCGGCGGAGTATTCATCACGGTTAGAAATTCCGACAAGATGGAGATCGTCGAGATTGCAAAGAAGTTCGACATAATGGGCTTCAAGCTCTATGCGACACACGGCACAGCGGAAGCTCTGAGACAGGCAGGCATGGAAGTTACAGCCGTATCCAAGATCCACGAGTCTGACGAGAACAACACAATGTCTCTGATCGAGAGCGGCAAGATCAACTACATCATCTCAACATCCGCAAAGGGAAGACTCCCTGCAAGAGACTCCGTCAAGCTTCGCCGCCGTGCGGTTATGCTCGGTATTCCTTGCCTTACAGCTATCGATACTGCAGACGCTCTTGCTGATTCACTCATGAGCCACTTCTCCGAGATCAACACAGAGCTTGTTGATATCAACAACATGCGTGACAAGAGACGTAAGATCAACTTCATCAAGATGCAGGGCGCAGGCAACGACTATATCTACATTGACTGCATGGAGAGCATGGTATCTTCGCCTGAGTCACTGTCTGTCTACATGAGTGACAGACACTTCGGTGTAGGCGGTGACGGCATCGTTCTTATCGCGCCTTCAAAGGTTGCCGACTGCAAAATGATCATGTTCAACCTGGACGGTTCTGAAGGCATGATGTGCGGCAATGCGATCAGATGCGTTGCCAAGTACATGTATGATGAGCGCGGACATAAGAAGAGACACATGAAAATCGAGACAAAGAGCGGAATCAAGACTCTTGAGCTCATGACATTAGGCGGCGTTGTCGCAAGAGTTAAGGTCGACATGGGCAAGGCGGAACTCAATCCGCCGAAGATCCCATGCACGCTCCCCGGTGATACCGCGATCAACGTTCCGGTAACTATAGACGGCGATGAATATAAGATCACGGCTGTTTCTATGGGCAATCCCCACGCCGTAGTATTTACTGATCTTGTGGATGTTCTGGATCTTAACGCGATAGGTCCCAAGTTTGAATACTCAACGGATATCTTCCCTGAGAGAGTTAACACAGAGTTCGTCAAGGTTATCGATGACCATACACTCAAGATGAGAGTATGGGAGAGAGGTTCAGGCGAGACAATGGCCTGCGGTACAGGTGCATGCGCAACTGTTGTAGCGGCATGCGAGAACGGTTTCTGCAGGAAGGGTGAAGATATCAGAGTAATCCTCAAGGGCGGCGATCTCATCATCAGATATACAGACGATGCGGTATTCATGACAGGCAACTGTGCCAAGGTCTTCGAAGGAACAATGGAAGTCTGATGGAGACCGTAAACAGACAATTCAAAGCTGCTGTTTTCGACATGGACGGACTGATCCTTGATTCAGAGAGGACAGTCCTGAAGTGCTGGGAAATAATAGGTGAGAAGTACGGATTTGCTGATATCGTGACCTACGGCATCAGCGTTATCGGCAAGAACAAAAAGGCAACTGTCGACGAGTTCCAACGGGTTTATGGCGAGCCGGGTGACCGTTACGAGCGGGAGCTCCGTAAGATCTATAATGGTCTGGCTGCTGAGGGAAAAGTTCCGTTAAAGCCGCACACGATCGAACTCCTGAGCTCAATGAAAAAAGCCGGCATGAAGATCGCCATCGCATCCTCATCCACAAGGGAAGAGGTTACTTCGCAGATGGCGGCTCTGGGTGCTCTGCCTTATTTTGACACCTGTGTCTGCGGAGATCAGGTTACCAGGTCCAAGCCCGATCCGGAGATATTCCTTCTTGCCTGTGATGCATTGGGCGTAGAGCCTGAAGAGGGTGTTGGACTTGAAGACTCTTTCAACGGGGTAAGATCATGCAAGGCATCGGGACTTTATACGGTAATGGTGCCGGATATTATTCAGCCCGATGACGAGATGAGGAGACTTGCTGATGTTATCCTGCCTTCTCTCAAAGACGTTCAGGACTTTTTGAATCTCAGGTAATTGTTGTTATACAGATAGTTTAATACGGATGCGCCTATGATGATCGCGTATCCTATTATGCTGATCCAGTCCGGGATCTCCCCTATAAAGATCAGACCTAAAAGGGCCGTAAAGATAACGGTCGAATAGTCGTAGATGGATATTTCCTTCGCGGGGCATGCTGCGTAAGCCGATGTGATGAATATCTGGCCAAAGCAGGCCGCAACGCCTGTCATAACGCAGAAGAATAACTGGAGCATAGAGATCGGCTGATATGTGAATATGATGAACGGTATCAGGGCAACGCAGGAAAATGTCGAGAAGAAAGCAACGACCACGATACCGCGTTCGCCCTTAAGTGTAGCTTTGCGGAGAAAAGCATAAGCGATGCCTGCGCAGATACCTCCGATTAAAGCGATGGCAAGAGGGAATACCGAATCGCTGCTGATCCCGAGACTGCCAAACAGGAACGTGGGCTTAACTACGAACAATGCGCCGACGATAGCGGTCAGGATAGCTGCCCACTGGAATCCGTCAGCTGCCTCCTTAAGAACGATTATCGAAGTCAGCATTGCGAAGAACGGCGAGAGCTTGTTGAGCATCATCGCGTCGGACATATTGGTGTTGGAGATCGCATAGAAGTTCGCGAGGACACCTATCGTGCCGAATGACGCGCGCAGGAACAGATAAGGCAGGGAACCTTTTTTGATCTTAAACTTCTCGGGAGATCTGGCGAGCATTATATAAGACATTACGATCGCCACGAGGTTTCTGAAGAAAGCCTTCTGGAATACGGGCATATCACCCGCAAGGTTTATGAACAGGGCCATGCACGCAAACGAAAAAGAAGACAGCAGAAGATAGACGATGCCTTTCTTGCGCGGGGATAACCTGTCCAAAAAATTTATGGTCACAACGGCCCTCTTATCACTTTCTTTCGCAATAAAAATATAGTAACGGAGACCTGTTGTCTATATTAAAAGCCTTGTCTAAAACATAGATTGACACAAAGTATCGTGCTAAATACAATTAGAGAGTTGCTGATAATATATAAAAATAAGAGGTCCATATATGCTCAGAGTCGGAATTTTAGGTTGCGGAACGATAGCTGCAAAGGTATGTGACAGCCTTAAAGGCAATAAGAAAGTTGTTGTCGAAGGCGTAGCTTCAAGGGAAAGAGCCAAAGCAAAGAAATTCGCCGCTGCCCATTGTCCTGATGCCAAGGTCTTTTCGGGATATGAGAAGCTTGCCGCATCCGATGATATCGATCTGATCTATATCGCCACTCCCAACACATATCACTATGAACATACGATCATGTGCATTAAGGAATACAAAAATGTCCTTATCGAAAAGCCTTTTGCGATGAGCAAAGCTGAAGTTGACAGTATCTTTTTCGAGGCGAAGAACAGGGGCGTGTTTGTTGCCGAAGCAATGTGGACTTCATATCTTCCGCTCCATCTGAAGGCGCTTGAATGGATAAACAAAGGAAGGATAGGAGCCGTTAAATACGTTTCCGCCAATCTGGGTTATGACATTGCCAATGTCCCCAGACTCAACAGCCCCGTATTAGGCGGAGGAAGCTATCTTGATCTCGGAGTGTACACCACCAATTTCGCGCTCTCATTTATGGGTAACGATATAAAAGTGGCAAGAGTCTTTGCAAGGAGGCTTTCCTCAGGAATAGACAGGGATACGACTTATTCCATGGAATCCGAGGACGGAAGCATTTTGGGCAACTTCTATGTTACCATGTGCGCCGACACCGACAAGGACGGTGTTATCGTCGGCGAAAGAGGTAAGATCAAGCTTACAAACATCAACAATTACAGAAAGATCGCCGTCTATTCACCCGATGATACTCTTCTCGAAGAGATCGATGCGGAGAAAGACTACAATCACGGGTATGTATATGAGTTTGAGAGCTGCGCCGATGCTATTTCAAAGGGTCTTATCCAGGCTCCGGAAATGCCCTGGGCAAGGACCATCAGGATAGCTCAGATCAATGATACTATCCGTTCTATGATGTGATTATGTCAGACTCTGCCCAGGCATCAAACCGGAAACAGATCAGATTCCTTGTATTTAACGGGATTGTTGCCGCTATATATGTTGTCTTCACGGCTCCGTTCGCAAATATCGCTTACGGTCCGATCCAGGTCAGGATAGCTGAAGTATTGTCGGTTTTACCCATTTTCTCCTGGAGGATGATACCGGGCGTAACGCTGGGGTGCTTTATCGCAAATCTTATAAATCCGGGCAATCTGGGGCCTGTGGATATCATCGGAGGAACACTTGCCACACTTATAGCCGGGATTCTTTCTTACTTTATCGGTAAGATAAACAAATGGCCGGGTCTTATTCCTCCGGTCGTAGTTAACGGACTTATCGTAGGCGGGTATCTTCCATTCCTTCTGGTGGATCCCGGGAGCACGGTTACATTTGAGGCTGTATACATAAGTATGCTCTCGGTTGCCGGAAGCGAAGCGGTGCTTCTTGCGCTTTTGGGAATACCGCTTATGCTGACTTTGGATAAAACAGGTTTAAGAATAAATTGCTATGACACAGTATTTTGATCCTAATCCCACGACTGCTTCTGACAGGAAAGTGATTCCCTATAGGATGAACGGAATCAACTTCGAGTTTTTCACGGATACATCCGTGTTCTCGAGGAACAATGTTGACTTCGGAACAAATCTTCTTATCGAGACTCTTGTTGCGGATATCAAGGCAAGAGGACCCAAGATGGAACGTTTTGCAGACCTCGGATGCGGTGTGGGCATCGTCGGAATAGTCATCAAGTCATGCTTTATGGCTTTTGATGTAACAGGCGTCGATATCAATTCAAGAGCGGTGGCTCTTGCCCGGGAAAACGCTGTCAATAACGGCGTTAACTGCAGATTCCTTTCGAGCGATATCCTTTTCGCGGTAAGGGAGGAGCATTTCGATATCATTGCGACAAATCCGCCTGTAAGGGCGGGAAAGAAGACCGTATTCGGTTTTTATGAGCAGGCATATGAGCTGCTGAATCCGGGCGGTTATCTCTATGTTGTTCTTCAGCGCAAACAGGGCGCGCCTTCAACGATGGAAAAGCTTAACGGACTGTTCGGCAACTGCGAGACGCTGTCGATAGACGGCGGTTACAGGGTCATGAGGTCGAGAAAAGAATGACACTGCCTTATCCGTTTACAGAATCCTATCTGATGTTTTTCATTTACAGCTTCGTAGGCTGGATCATTGAAGTCATATATTACGGTATAACCGAAGGAAAATTCATTAACAGGGGATTCCTGGCAGGACCTCTCTGTCCTGTTTACGGTCTGGGATTTTATGCGGCGATCTGGATCTTTGAACCGTTCAGGGACAACTTCATGATCATATTTTTCGGAATGGCTGCCGCATGTACCATAGTAGAACTTATCGCAGGCGTTATTCTGTTCCACCTCTTCCATATGAGATGGTGGGATTATTCCGATTATAAACTCAATTTCAGGGGATATATCTGTCTCAGATTCTTTATTTACTGGGGTATCGCGGCTTCCCTGGGTATCTATGTCCTTCATCCGGCGGTAAAGTGGCTGATCTCGCATATCAGCATGCCGGTCAGGATCGGCATCCTGGTATTCTTTACGGCCATTCTTATTACGGACCTGGTCATGACTCTTATCACTATCGCGGGTTTCAGAAAGAAGTTCCAGGCGATGGAGAAGGTCGTTACGGGCACCAAAGCGGTATCTGACATGATCGGCTCACAGATCTACGGCGCTGTCGATACTATTGTTACCGTAAGCGAACCTACAAGAAATCACTACGAACAATACCGGAAGCTCCTTTCCGAGAACCGGAGACAGGAGAGGGAACTTGCCGCGCAGCACAGGGCGGAGGAAAAAGCGTTTGCCAATCAGTTTACCGAGGCAGAGAAGGAGAGCATCAGGCTCGCCAAGGAACAGGCCACAAATGTGATGTATTCGCTTGTCAGATCCTTTAAGAAAAACGAGCGCCGCCTTGTCCGGGTCGTAAAGGTCAAGACCAGCGATGCCGGAGAAGTCGTTATGAGATTTATCAGGGGTAAGGATGAAAAAGACAACGATGCGATCTTCGATATCGATGATGATCCGTCAGAGTCATCAGACACCTGATCAGAAATTGAAAAAGAAAACAGCATTTCATATAATAAACGGGTTTATGTTTATTCAGGAGGCTTTTTATGTCATCAGCATGTGATTCGTGTCCTTCAAAAGACGGCTGCACATCCCAGTCAACCTGTCCGTCTGTTATCGGAAAAGATCCTTTGGCAAACGGTTCTTCCGTTAAGACCGTTATCGGTGTGGCAAGCGGAAAGGGCGGAGTAGGAAAATCCTTTGTAACCTCGGTGCTTGCCGTTCAGCTCGCAAGAAAAGGATATAAGGTCGGAATAATGGATGCGGATGTTACCGGTCCGTCCATTCCCCAGTCATTCGGACTTACTGAGAATCTCAGGGCAAATGAAGATCAGCTCATTATGCCTGCAGTCACATCTGCCGGTATCAAGGCAGTAAGTATCAACCTTCTACTTGAAGACAAGGAAGCTCCCGTGATCTGGAGAGGACCTGTCCTGAATTCACTTATCAAGCAGTTCTGGGGACAGGTAAACTGGGAGACTCTGGATGTCCTCCTCATTGATATGCCGCCCGGAACAGGCGATGTTCCTCTTACCGTATTCCAGTCTATACCGATAGACGGTATCGTTCTTGTTGCGACTAGTCAGGACCTTGTATCCATGATCGTAAATAAAGCCCGCAACATGGCATCCATGATGAAGGTCCCCGTTCTCGGCATGGTCGAGAACATGAGCTTTATAAAGTGTCCTCACTGCGGTGATGAGATAAGGCTTTACGGTGACGGTTCATCAATAGAGAAATCAGCATCCGAGATCGGTTCCAAAGTTACGGACAAGATCCCTCTTGATCCTGAGGTAACAAAGCTTGTTGACTCCGGAAATGCGGAGAAAGTATCCGGGGATCTTCTTGCCGGAACAACCGCAATGATAGCCGGACTTATCGAAAAGTGAAGCGCGGATATCTTTCGGTAATACTGGCTGCCATTCTTTCTTTTGTGCTGCTTTGTTCATGCTCAAAAGAAAAGGAGACCACTGATCCCGTAAGGGAATTTCTGGGCGACTATTCATACAGCGAATCAGCTGTATGCATGGTCTATGAGCCTGTTGAAGATGAGACGGATGAGAACGGTAATCCGTTCTACGGGATCCAGTACCGCAAGATAACCGATCTCGACGGACTCATGGCCTCCGGCAATACTCTTTTGTTATATTTTTACAGTTCGATGGATAACAGAAGCGCGCAGGTTACAGCTTCCGTTGAGGATCTTGCCCAGCTCTACAGCGGCAGACTGCATGTCGTGATGATCGATGCTGTTGAGTACCGTGCCCTTTTGGAAAAGTATGACATCAATGCCGTTCCGGAATTTGTTCTCATAAAAGCAGGACAGACCGATAAAGTCTTCGGCAGCAGTTCATACGATTATTGGACCATGAACGATGTGGTATTATGGCTAAAAGAGAGCGGCGCGGCATAAAGGTGTGAAGATATGGGAAACATTATTTCGATAAGCACGATAGGACAGGACAGTCACAGGTTCGGTGAACCGGCGGAGGACTGTTCAATCAGGCTCGGAGGTATAGACATTCCGTTTGACCGGAACATAGTTGCCAACAGTGACGGTGATGTTGTGTTCCACGCGGTCACGAATGCGATCTCGGGTTTTACCGGAGTAAATATCCTGGGAGGAGAAGCAGATAAGATCTGTCTGGAGAAAGGCATAAAAGACAGTTCGGTCTATCTGAAGAAAGCCATGGAATACATGACTGAAGGCAGGATCGTTCATTGCTCTGTTACCATAGAGTGTCTCCGTCCGAAGCTTATGCCTCATATCCCTGCAATGAAGGAATCCCTGGGAAGCATTCTCGGTATTCCGGCATCTTCTGTGGGAATAACCGCCACTACCGGTGAAGGACTGACAGGCTTCGGACGCGGTGAGGGAATACAGGTATTTGCCATCCTGACTTTCGTTAAAGAGATCTGACCGTTAATCGCTGAATGGTTCGCTTTCACCGCGGGATCTTACTATCTCCGATGCAAAGGCTATATCTTCGGGAGTCGTGATCTTAAGATTCGAATATGATCCTTTTGTCAAATAGACTTCCAGCCCCGCAAGTTCGGCAAGCGCCGTGTCATCCGTAGCGGTGATATCTTCATCCATAGCTTTTTTATAGCAGGCTTTTATGTCTTTGTATCTGAACCCCTGTGGAGTAAGGACTTCGTAGAACCCGGATCTGTCGGGCGTGGAGATCACTTTGACCTCGCCGGAGGGAGATATCTTTACTTCTTTCAGTGTATTCTTGACCGGAACTGCCGTGGAACAGACATTATGTGTTTTAAGTCCTTCTATACATGCAGTGATCTCTTCCTCTGTAACGAGACAGCGTGCTCCGTCGTGTACGAGAACTATATCGTCAGCCATGGCATCGGTGATCATGTTAAGTCCTGATGCGACGGATTCCGTTCTTGTGTTTCCTCCAAGGGTGAAAACGATGTCGAGATCCGGGAAATATTCAGAACACATGGCTTTGAGAGTTCCGATGAGATCTGCGGTGGTAACAAGGATGATCATATAATCAAGACCGTCATACCTGCTTCTGCAGATGCCGGCAATTGCTTCAAGCGTCCTTAGGATAACGGGCTTGCCTTCGACATTTCTCATGAGCTTCGGGATCCCTGCGCCCATTCTTGTTCCGCTTCCGGCAGCAGGTATCAGAAAATAGCAGTTGCGTTCCATATGAATACCTCCCTTCATGTTATGAGAACAGTATATCCACAGCTTCTTTCAGATTATCCGCGCAGATGAATTCCGGGACAGGATTGCCCGCAAATGCTTCCGCTGACACGTTTGCAAGTTCCTTCTCAAGAGCATCCTTGGAACTGCCGGGAAGAACGACCGTGGTAATGCCGAGTCTTGCGGCGGCCAGACATCTTTTGAGGATCCTGGTTACGGGTCTTATCTCTCCTGATAATCCGACCTCTCCCAGTATCAGCGTATCAGGCTTGCAGCTTATGCCCCGCGCTGAAGAAACGGTCGCTATGCATACTGCAAGATCGGTTGCGGGATCGCTTACTTTAAGACCTCCTATAACGTTGATAAAACAGTCTTTGGAAGTCAGTCCCAGAGACAGGAGCTTCTCGCAGACAGCAAGCAGCATCATGACGCGGCCCCTCTCCGGACCGGATGTCATCCTCTGGGGATTTGCATAAACACTCTCTGCGCATAATGCCTGAACCTCAATAGTAAGAGCGTCGTTGCCTTCAAGGGTGGATGTAAGGACAGAACCGGGGCTGTTCAGCGGTCTTCCTGCAACGAGAAGGGCTTTTGAACTGTCCACAGGAATAAGTCCGGTCTCGCCCATCTCGAAGAAACAGATCTCATTGCTCCTTCCGAAACGGTTCTTCGAGGAACGTATTATCCTGTATCCGCCCGTGTTATCGCCTTCAAAGCCCAACACTGTATCCACCATATGCTCAATGGTCTTGGGACCCGCGATGGAACCGTCCTTGGCTATATGTCCCACCATTATTATCGTGATGTTATTGGTCTTTGCGATCCTTATAAGTCCCGCGGCGACCTCGCGGATCTGTGCAACGCCGCCCGGCGTTCCCGCGACCTGTTCCGAATACAGTGTCTGGATGGAGTCGATTATCGCAAGGCACGGCTTGTGGGTCTTAAGCTGTTCTGCGATAACTTCGAATCTTGTCTCGCCGCAGATAAGGATATCCCTTTTTATCTTCAGCCTCGAAGCCCGCATTCCGATCTGGGCTGGGGATTCCTCGCCTGAGACATAAAGCACATCGCCGTCTGCCTGATATGAATCGGCAAGCTGCATCAGAATGGTTGATTTGCCGATCCCGGGTTCTCCGGCAACCAGTGTCACGGAGCCCTCGGTGATACCGCCTCCGAAGAGCCGGTCAAGGCTTGCCATTCCGGTGGAATGACGTTTGTATGTCTCTTTGCCCGCATCTTTCAGCCTGACGGTGACGGCCGAATCAGTCCATGAATACCGGTTCGCCGTAAGTGCCGGAGAATCTGTTTTTGCCTTGGCGGGAGACTTCTCGGAAGGCGCTTCCACAAATGAGTTGAACATGCCGCAGGCAGGGCATTTGCCCATCCATCCCGATGTCTCATATCCGCATTCTTTGCAGAAAAAGGTTGTCTTCTTAGCCATAACAATATCCGTCCGAATCTTTATTATCCTGATTATAACAAAGGATGATTTCGTTTAATGGGACAATATTCCGGTGCAAATTAACAGAGGATGCCGTTTTGAGACATCCTCTTAGTTTTTATAGATTAATCTGACCTGGTTACAGTGACTTGAAGAATTCGCAGGCCTTTAATGTGTTTTCGTAAGAGCCGAAAGCGGTAAGACGGAAGTAGCCTGCGCCGTTTTCACCGAAGCCTTCGCCGGGTGTTCCGACGATGCCGAATCTGTTAAGGATGGAATCGAAGAATTCCCAGCCGCTCATGTTGCCGGGACACTTGAGCCAGATGTAGGGTGAATTGACACCGCCTGTGAAGTAGATGCCTTTTTCGGTGAATACTTCCGCAAGGGCGGCCGCATTCCGCTTGTAGTAAGCGATGTTTGCTTTGCAGTCTTCCATTCCCTGGCCGGAGAGTGAGGCTGCGGCGCCTTTCTGGGTCACATATGAGACACCGTTGAACTTTGTTGCCTGACGTCTTGCCCAGAACTTGGAGAGTTTGATCCCGTCTGCTTCAAGTCCGTCCGGAACGACAGTCCATCCGCATCTTACGCCGGTAAAACCTGCGAATTTGGAGAATGATGACACTTCAACCGCGCATTTCTCGGCTCCGGGGATCTCGTATATCGCGTGAGGCTTGTTTTCTGTAATGAATGCTTCATAAGCCGCGTCAAAGATTATGAGCGATCCTGTCTTGAGAGCAAAGCTGACCCATTCTGTGAGACCGCCGTAGCTGTATACGGCACCTGTCGGATTGTTGGGCGAACAGAGATAGATCACTGAAGGTTCGATATCCGTATTTGCGGGAGGAAGAGGAAGGAAACCGTTCTCCTTGTTGCCCGCGATGAATGAGACTTTTCTTCCGTTCATGAGATTCGAGTCCACATAAACGGGATAAACGGGGTCGGGAATGATTACCGGGTTGTCTCCCAAAACATCGGGAAGATTGCCGAGATCGCTCTTGGCACCGTCTGATACATAGATGATGTTCGATGTAACATCATGCGCACCTATGCTGTTGTAGTGAGCAGCTATGGCATCTCTTAAGAAGTCGTATCCGTATTCCGGCGGATAGCCGCGGAATGTGTCTTTGGAGGCCATCTCCTTAACTGCCTGCTCCATTGCTGATGTAATGGACCGGGGAAGAGGAAGCGTAACATCGCCGATTCCCATTCTGATTATTTCCCTGCCGGGATTCTCCTCTTGAAACGCCTTTACGCGTTTGGCGATATCGGAGAAGAGATATGTTTCTTTTACATCCAGAAAATGTGTGTTGAGTCTGATATCCATAGCAGTAACCTCGGTATAAAATATGCGGTTATTTTAACATGTATGAAAAAACAGGCCTGAAAAATTGATTCGTACAAATGCACAAATGATTGTTCGAAAACAGAGGTGCGGTGTAAAAAGTGTTTGACACCGGCCGGACGGTGTATAATCAGTTTACAGACGATATGTATTTTTGTGTTGAATTAACGGAGTGATCTCTTGGAAAGTCTTTGGAGCGTTTTTTATCCCGGCAAGTATTCTGAACCCGAGACGGATACTAATGACACGCTTTATATGCGGATAAGAAAAGTCGGTACAAAATATCCTTCCAGGATAGCGCTTGAATACGGATACAGAAAATTTACCTACGCATCTTTTCTGGACAGGATAGATGAAGTCGCGGTTGCCTGGAAAAAACTCGGAGTGGAAAAGGGCGATAAGGTTATACTTCTCATGGGCCATAATCCGATGAATCTCATAAGCGTTTATGCTTTGGATAAGATCGGCGCGGCCGCTGCTCTTTCGGTACCGAATCTGGCAACAGAGCATTTCGAATCTTTCGCAAATTCCGTAGGCGCCAAATACTGTGTAATGAGCTGCAATCAGTATCTGAATTATTCTTCTGTGCTTAAGAACACACCTATAAAGACTGTGATCATCGGAAAATACAGGTTCATGATGTCGGGAAGAGACCGGATCTCTTTCCCGTTTTATCCTTTGTCCAGCTATGATATGCCAAAGCCGAAGTCTGTTCCCGAAGGAATAAGGCTTTTGTACTGGAAGGATGTTCTTGAACTGCCTGACACGGATCCTTCCATCCGCGAAGATGTGTTTGACAGGGATGCTGAAAGACCCGCGCTTTATCTTTTCCCGAGCGAAGCTGAAGAGGAATTCAAAGCTTCGGTATTCTGTTCAAAGAGCATTAATCTTTCTGCGAATATCACGGAGATGGTGTTCAGAGCCAATGAAGACCTTTCCGGCAAACCGGCGCGGATGCTGTGTCTCAACGAGAGCTGCTTTGCTTTCGGATTTGTGGCCGGAATTCATAATGTCCTGTCGAGCGGGCAGACCGTTCTGCTTTTTACCTGGTACGATACGGAAAAGATCTTTTTCGCCATAAGACGTTACAGGCCCGATGTGCTCATCGGTTACAACAGTACCGTTGCATCGATCAACAAGGCCGGACCGGGTTCGGAGATCCTTAAATATGTGGACAGGATCATTGTCGGCGGAGGACTTCTTACCAGCAGTCAGAAAGCGAGCCTGTTTGAGATCGCCCATAATTCCGGAAGAAAACTTTCAGTCTGTTCGATCACGGGCTGTGATGAGATCCTGACCTATGCGTACGGACCTTCCGATCTCCAGAGCGACAGACTGCTCGGATTCCCCCTGCCCGGAGTCCTGATGAAAGTGGCGGACAGCGCTACCGGACTTGATGCGCCGGAAGGCTCGGAGGGTGAGATAGCCGTATGTTCGCCTGTCTGCGCCTATTTGCGTGAAGATGAGACCCTGGCGGGTAAAAAGAATTACCGGAAACTTCCTGACGGAAGGGTATGGTATTTTACGGGCAGTATCGGAAAACTGGACGGCAATAAAATGTTTTATCTTGTCGGAAAAAAATCCAGATCGGCAAGGATCAACAGTTATCCGGTATATCCCGATAAGGTCGATGAAGCCGTGCAGATGACTGAGGGAGTTGTGGAGTCCTGTTCCGTGATCCTTGAGAAACCTGAAGGTCCGGTCCTTATTTCCGCTGTGGTTCCCGAAGAGGAGTATTTCTATGACAACTCGAGGATGGAGGATCTGAGAGACCGCATAAAGACGGAATGTGAGCTGACCCTGCATGAGGCGATGAGACCCTCGGAGGTTACGTTCCTTGTATCACTTCCCAGAAATTCCAAAGGATTGGTCGATTATGAATCGGTAAAGGAAAAACTCGAGATCATACAGGATGATGACTCTTCCGATATAGGTATCCAGGAATCCCAGGAGTCCTGATTATAAGAAATATATCCGATTTCGTGGTATTATTATTTTTCAAAGCCGGTTTTCTGCCGGCCTGTATATGGATAAGGATTAGGAGTTTGATAGATATGAAAAAGTGTTTTGTGAAGGCCACGGCGCTGGTTTGCTGTGCAGCCTTTATCCTGTCATTAACATGCTGTACCGGAACAGAGCCGGAAAGCAGTTCCGGAGGAAGACGTACCGTGAGCGGCATCAAGACCGAGGATGGTGCCGGTACCGAACCCACGTATGTTACTGATGTTACGGATCCTTCCACCGGACAGACAACGGTCAGTTACGGGAATTATATTCCCACGTCCGATACCCTGACGTATCCGGATCATGTGGCTTCATTTGAAGAAGTTCATCCCTCACATCCGGCAGGCAACGTCAAAGGGAGTGAAGCTGTAAAGGTCTTGTCTGATGTCGAGTATGCGATCATGCACCATGAGATCAACTGTTATGCGGATGTTGAGATCCTTTTCGAGAAACCGGAGGATTTCGGATTCGATATAAAGGATGTGACCTGGGGAGAAGTTACGACAACGGATGATTATGATGAGGAGAAGCAGTTTTATCAGACGCAGCTGGATACTCTTCTCACCATTGACGGAGAATCCTTAAGCGGTGATGACAGGATCTGTTTTGAAAAGCTGGTATATGACTGTGAGGAAGCGGTTTATTCATATTCGTATACGGCGTTCGAATACTATTCAATGTATTTCAACTATCTTGTAGGTCCCCAGTCTGAGATCCTTTTTGTTCTGGATGTGTATACATTTGATACAGTCAGGGATGCCGAGAATTACATCCTGCTTGTCAAAGATATAGACAGGTATTTTGATCAGCTGTGTGAATATGAAGAGACAAGAGCATCACTGGGTTTTGCCTCCTCTGATGAAAGCTATGAAGAAGCCGCAGTCTCTTTTGACAACCTGATCGTCCAGAAGGATGACTGTTTCCTTTATGAATCGTTTGAGGAGAGACTCGATAACATCAAGGGATTGTCTTCCTCTGACAGAAGCAGGCTTATTTCCGAGCACGAAAAGGCCATGAAGGAAGTCCTTTTCCCGGAATTCGAAGAGTGCGCGCGCCGCATGAGGGCTCTTAAAGGTTCGGGAGGAACAGATGCGGGTCTTTGCAGATACAGGGGCGGGGATGCGTATTATGCCCAGCTCACAAGAATAATGACAAACAACGGTGCCGATCCCCAGGCCAGCGTTCTTGCGCTGGAAACGGCGATCAGTGATACTTACGACGAATTTATGGGAATAATGTATTCCGGATTTGACTGGTACGACGAATATATGAACCATGCATATTCAAAAGGTTCGATCTCGGATAATCTTGATTTCCTTTATGATGCTGTAAAAAAGGATTTCCCTGAAATCCCTGCGCATGAATATTACCTTATGGATGTTCCGGAAGTGTTCGAGGAGAATTTCTCTCCTGCGGCTTATCTCGGCTATCATCTCGATAACTATAATGCCAACGTGATCATCGTTAACAACGGCAGTGTTGATGAGAACTTCGGCATCACCGTTGCGCATGAGGGTTATCCCGGTCATATGTTCCAGTCTCTTTACACCCGTGCTCATTCCAGTCATCCGTATCTTTATCTGTCGGCATCCATAGGGTACAGCGAGGGATGGGCCACATACTGCGAGAACTTCTCAATGAAATACTTCGCGGAAGGCGGCAAAAAGACCAAAGCCATGCAGCTTATCCGTGATGAGTCTGTGCTCGGACTTCTGGTAAGCACCAGGACAGATTACGGGATCCATATGGAGAACTGGTCTTTGAAGGACTGTGTTGATTATTTCAACAGTATGGGCTTCAGTGTCAGCGAGGATGACTTTGCGAAAATATATATGCTGGTCGTTACGGATCCGGGTTACTATGCCAAATACGGTATGGGTTTTCTCTGGACCCAGAAGACAATGGATGATATGCATGAGAAGTATCCTCAGGCGACAGCCATGGAGATCCATACGGCATATCTTGATTCACTGACCGGAACATTTGAAATGATCAATAAAAACATGGATGCCTTACTTGGCTGATCTGCTGCCGCAAATTTGCACCAAAATCCCCCCGGGGCAAAAATCCCCGGGGGCTTTATTTTGCGGCTGTTTGCCGAAAATTACCATTTAATAAATTTTTATATAAAACGATTGAGAAAAATAACCTTGTGTTATAATTATCATGAATATTTATATGGAGGACTGGCTTAATGGCTACCTTAACAAGGCTTGCTAGCACGCTGACGGCGCGCTATTTTCCTTCCAGCACGCTTACAGACGCTTTCTATCTTGACGGCAGACTCTGCGGCAAGAGAGAGACAAGACAAGCCGATATCACTATCGACAAAGATGAGAGAGGCTTTTTCTTCTCACTTTTTACACACCCTGCGATCGAAGGTTTTGAACCCGGCACGATTCCGCCTTTTGAACCTCAGCTCAGGGGTCTTTGCAACGAAGTTAAGAACGGACATAAAGAGATCGATGCGATGATCGAGAGATTCCTTTCGACAGCTGTTGAGGTTGCCGGAACAACGAAGCTCATCGATAATGAGAACAGGGATCCTTATTTCACGGGTGTTATCGTGAGGGATTCCGAGGCATTCGCCGTAACCATCGGCGGCGGTCTCGCATTCCTTTACCGAGATGATACACTGTTCCCTCTGACCGATGCGGGCATTCCTATGGAACCCATCGATGCATACGGCAACAGGGTAGGCGATTTCCAGTACTATTGCTCATCCAAGACGGCAAATGCGCTGTGGTCAAACTTCTTTACTCTTACACCCGATGACTGCATCATCCTTTGCAACAAGTCAATCTATGATGCGCTTGGACAAAGAGAGATACTCCGCATCCTGACAGACGCCGAGGACCAGTGTGACGCTGCAGGTCTTATCCTTACACAGGCATCCGCCAGAATGCCGAATACGCCGATGCAGATCTCGATTTCTTTCGTTGAGAGCGTTACCAAGGAAGAGAAGCGCGGTCTGTTCGGAAAGAAGAAAAAGAACAAGGATTATGAGAGCGAGAGCCATGAGATCCTTGAGTCGACAGTAGAAGGCGGTGAGGTCGGAGCTGCAGCCAAGGCTATAGCTGACGCCGGATTTGTCAGCCTCACTCCTGAAGAGCCTCTGGCAGTACCTGTTGCTCCTGCAGCCGCTGCTGCAGCTGCAGAGGGAGCAGTTCTTTTCGGCGATATGGCCGGACAGACTGCTGCGCAGAAGGTTCCCGGAGCTGATCTTGAATTCCCCGATAAGAACGAGGCTCCTGCTGAGATTTCAGCTGAAGAAGCAATGAAGAGGATCTTCGGCGAGATGAAGGAGTCGGCACAGAGTGATTCAGAAGCAGTGGCAAAGGCTGAAGAAGCCGCAGCTGCGGATTCACCTTTTGTATTTAACGTTGACGGAGTTACCCCCGCCGCTGAACCCGAGACTGAAAAGAAGCCCGAGCCTGTTGTTATGGAGACTGTCTCCACGACAGAGTTTGCTCCGGATCTTACGGATGATTCTCCCACGAAGCCGGTTACTGACATTAATTCGCTGTTCTTTACGGCGGGCGGTTCCGGCGTGATCTCTCAGGCAATGTCCGGTTCCGCCGGACAGGAGGCTGCAAAGGAGACACCGATCTCGGAACTTAAGGAAGAAGAGATCGTTCCTGTTGTTCCCGTCGAACCTGCCGAACCCGTTATTCCGGCCGAGACAGTTGAACCCGCAGTTCCCGTTATCCCTGCCGAGACAGTAGAACCTGAAGTTCCGGTCATTCCGTTCGGTACGGTTGAGCCGGCTGCTCCTGTATCGTTTATCCCTGTTATCGGAGATGCGCCGGTATCCATGCCGCCCGCACCTGCTGTTGTTAACAAGCCTGAGGAGATAGTTTTCGCGCCCGGTGAGGTCAAAGCTGATTCCGGTGAACAGGAAGTTCCTGCCGCTTCAGAAGATACATTTGATCCTTACGGAACCATAAGCGCCCAGGAACTTAAGAACACGCCTCCGCTCGTATTCGGTGACGATGTTCTTGCTCCGAAGTCGGAACCTGTTCCGTCTGAAGAAGTGTCATCAATCCCTGTTCCGGAGTATGAGATCAATGAGGATAAGCCGGAATTGAAGGAAGAAGATAAACTCAATGTTGATTTCCCGGAGACAGATAAACCGGTTGAGGTCGTGGCGCCTGAGAAGGAAGAACCCGAGCCTGCAGCAGTTGAGGAAGTTCCTCAGGAAGAGACAAGAATTCCTTCACAGGATGATATCGTTCTTCCGTTCGGCAGTTCCGTATTTGTTGAGGGTGATGACGACAGCGCCGCAGAGGTAAAAGTTGATGATATTCCACAGATGCCTCTGTATGATTCGGATAACTATAATAATCCGGTCAATGCTGTCGGTTCAGAACAGCCTGTCTCACAGCCGTTTGAAAACGCATCAGTCTATGGCGATTACGCCGGCACGGAAGCTCAGGGAGCGGGCGAAGTACCGCCCTATCAGCCTTATGGCGCAGAGGCATTCTCAACCTCTGATCAGAGCAGTTTTGGTGTATATGGCGATCAGACTGCAGATATGCAGGGAGGTGTACCTATGGACAGTGACGGATATACCGAATTTGGCGGTGATGACAGCGGATATGCCGGCGGTTATGACCAGGCTCCCCAGGGAAGCTTCGGCGGATATCCTTCTGAAGGATATCAGGGTCAGTACGGGCAGGGATATCAGCCCGACATGTCACAGAGCGAATACAGCGATCTTTCAGGCCAGCCTCAGGACGATTATTCCCAGCCTCAGGCTTCTGCTTCTTCCTCTGCATCTCTTGATGACGAATGGTTCAATAATATTCTCGGAGTAGATGACAACGGCCAGGTATATGGCGGTGAACAGAGCTACGGCTACAGCACCGCAGGTGCCGAGAAGCAGCCTGCAGCACCGAATGCGCAGCAGCAGGCACAGTACACAAATCCGGGACAGACCTCCTACAGGCCTTCGGGCTCAGGTCCGAATAATAACGGCAGACCTACCGGAAGCAGTCCGCGTCCCGGCGCTTCTGCAGGAAGAGGCGGCAACGGCGGCGGAAAGAAGATGAAGCTTAACCGTAACGGTTATATGTTTATTGCTTTCCTCGCTATTCTCCTGATCTGCATTGTCATCGTTGTCGCTTTGATAGCAAGAGGCTGCAGCAAGAAGAACAAGCCTTCGGAGACAGTACCTTCACTGTCAGAGACTGAGACAACGACTGAGACAACGATGCCGTCAACACAGGCGACATTGCCTGATGCTTCGGCTCCTATCGGCTATTTTGATTTCTCTGACAATATCGGATTCAGAACATGGTGGGATCTGTTCCATACTGTTTATGATATCGATATTGAGAACTGCAGTGACCCGAGGATCGCGACGATACTTACATACAATAAGCTCGATCCTGCAACATACACCGGTCCGAACAGCGGAGACAAGCTCCTCCTGCCGCCTTTGGGTGTTTTGACTGGTGAGATCCCGATCACGTTCAATGCGGGTGGATCATCCACAGGTGAGACCAATGCGGCTGAGACGACTCAGGGCGAGATAACAAGTTCGATCCACATCACATAACACTCTGTAAAAGTCATTGAAAATTTATAGGACCGCCTGCTGTGTATTTCAACGCAGGCGGTTTGTTTTTTGGCTATTTAGTCAAAGCCGATTTCTACAAAAAACAGTTTTTCAAGTATATAATGCTATTGCTCTTATATAATCGCGCGAAAAGAGGTAAATATTAATGCATAAGAAACTGTTCATACCCGGACCTATTGAGGTTTCGCAGGATGTACTGGAGAAGATGTCTGCACCGATGATCGGACACAGGACCAAGGATGCTTCCGCTCTTCAGCAGTCTATTTCCGAAAAGCTCCAGAAGGTTATGATGACAAATAACACTATCGTTTTATCAACGTCATCAGGCAGTGGTCTTATGGAAGGTGCCGTAAGAAGCTTTACAAAGAACAGAGCAGCCGTATTCTCAATCGGCGCATTCGGTAAGAGATGGCATAAGATGTGCACATCCAACGGCATTGCGGCAGATCTCTTTGAATCAGAGCTCGGTCAGCCCACAACACCTGAGATGCTCGAAGAAGCACTTTCCACAGGTAAGTATGACCTCATCACAATCACGCAGAATGAGACATCAACCGGTGTCCATAATCCTATGGACAAGCTTGCTGAAGTCTATAAGAAATACCCCGATGTTATCGTTTGCGTTGACGCTGTTTCATCAATGGCAGGTGACTATATCCCTGTAGATGAACTCGGAATCGACGTCTGCATAACATCGACACAGAAGTGCTTGGGACTGCCTCCGGGAATGGCTATCGCTTCAGTTTCCGAGAAGGCTATTAAGAAGGCTGAGACAGTTGAGAACAGAGGACTTTATTTCGACTATCTCGAACTCGTTAAGTTCGTTAAGGAAAAGCCTTATCAGTATCCTTCCACACCTTCCGAATCACACATGTTCGCGCTCGATTATCAGCTCGACAAGATCCTCGCCGAAGGTGTTGAGAACAGATATCAGAAGCACTGCAAACTCGCTAAGATCGCTCAGGACTGGGCAAGGGAGAATTGTGCCCTCTATTCAAATCCGGAACACCTTTCCGTAACGGTTACCTGCGTAACAAATACCACAGGCATCCCTACATCAGACCTCATCAAGGCTATGGGCGAGAAGGGTTATCTCATGAGCAACGGTTACGGTCCTTTGAAGGATAAGACATTCAGGATCGCTCATATGGGTGATCTCACCGAAGAAGGCCTCAGGGAATATCTCAAAGACCTGAAAGACACGATCGAAGAACTTAAAGCTAAAGCCTGATAACATAAAGCAGAATTAATACGGGGGGAACAAAAAATGAAGATCCTTATCACAGAGAGCATTGCCGAAGAGAGCGTTCAGTACTTAAGAGACAAAGGCTATGAAGTCGAAGAGTACCTCGGTCATTCCCAGGAAGAGATCGAGCAGTATATCAAAGGATTTGACGCTATCATCGTAAGATCTGCAACAAAGATCAACGAAACTCTTTTGAATAATGCGGATTGCCTCAAGGCAGTCGGAAGAGCCGGAACAGGTATCGATAATATTGATGTTAAGGCTTGTACAGAGCACGGCGTTATCGCTCTTAATACTCCTACAGCCAATAATATGGCAGCAGGTGAGCTTGCAGTAGGTCATGCTTTCTCCATCTTCCGTAATCTCTGCACGGCTAACGAGGGCGTTCACCACGGTGATTTCAGACGCGGCAACTGGACCGGCGTTGAGCTTGAGGGAAAGACAGTCGGTATCATCGGTCTCGGCCGTATCGGTTCCATTGTTTCCAGAAAGCTTAAGGGCGTCGGCATGAACGCGGTTGCTTACGATCCTTATATTCCCCAGGAGAAGTTCGACAAGCTCGGAGTTACAAGATGCCAGACTCTTGACGAGCTCCTTGCCCAGGCAGACCTTATTACTCTCCATACTCCCAAGACCAAGGAAACATATAACATGATCGCCAAGGAGCAGCTCTATAAGTGCAAGAGAGGCGTAAGGATCGTTAATGCCGCAAGAGGCGGTCTTGTAAATGAGCAGGATCTTGCTGACGCACTGGCTGAAGGTCAGGTTGCAGCAGCAGCTATCGATGTTTTCGATAAGGAGCCTTCCTACAATAAGGCACCCGGCGAGCAGGATTACGATAATGTTCTCCTTCATGCTCCCAACTGCTATATCACACCTCACCTTGGAGCTTCCACTGTTGAGGCTACTGCTAAGGTAGGTCAGGGTATCGTTGAACTTATCGACGGCGCATTAAAGGGTGAACTCGTTGCGGCTATCAACATGCCCCAGTTCTCCGGAAGTATTGAAGATATCAAGCCTTACTGCTCACTCGCAGAGAAGATCGGCCGTATGTATTTCCAGGCAGAGGCAACACCGATCAAGAAGGTCGAAGTAAGATACAGAGGCGAGCTTGCCGAGAGCACGGGTACAGGCATCATCACACTCTCACTTATGATGGGTCTCCTCGAAGGTATGGGCAATGATCACGTATCTTATGTAAATGCCAAGGAGTGCATGGATGAGAGCGGCATCGAGGTTATAGAGACAAAGACAGAATCCATTCAGAAGTACAACAACCTCATCAATGTTAAGTTCATTACGGAAGACGGCAGGGAACTTAAGATCAACGGTACGGTATTTGAACCCAATACCGAGGTCATCGTATCTTTCTTCGGTTATGAGATGAACTGCCCGCTTTCTTCCACTGTTCTCGCTCTTAAGAACAACGATGTTCCGGGCGTTATCGGAAGGATCGCAACAATCCTCGGAAAGCACGACATCAACATCGTATCCATGCATTGGGGAAGAAAGAACCAGGACGGTTCCGACAATCCGCACGCGCAGGCTTTCGTTGCAGTTGAACAGCCTGTATCACAGGAGATCCTCGAAGAGCTCAGAGCTGCTGAGGGTGTCCTCAGAGTATCGCTCCTGGATCTTGCTTAACAGACATTCAGACTGAAGATTCAGACCGCAGAGGTTTTATCCCGTGAAATACCATTATTCAAGAAAAGAAGGTTGGCTTGGGAACCCCTGCGGTCTTGTCTTTTTCAAAGACAGATATCATCTTTTTTTCCAGCTTAACCCTTATGCGAAAAGATACGGAAGGATGCACTGGGGGCATGCGGTCTCGGACGATCTGATATCGTGGGAAGAGTGCCCGGTTGCCATAAGCCCTGATGATGAGATGAGCTGCAATTCCGGATCGGCTGTAGTCTGGGACGGAAAGATATGGCTCTTCTATACTTCGGTTGCATATGATTACAGCGAGAAGATATGCGTTGCATATTCGTCAGACGGAATCCGTTTCGAGAAGTACGAAGGCGGGCCTGTCGCGAAAAATCCGCTTGAGGGCAGCAATAAATTCAGGGACCCTTTTGTAATGAGATACGGCGAAGGATTCCGTATGCTTATCGGCGCCGGCCAGTACGGCATAGCCAAAGTACTGCAGTATGAATCAGATGATCTGATCAACTGGGATTATAAGGGTGAACTTCTGTCGGACGGAAGATTCGGGAGTGTGATCGAAGCGCCCAATATCATTGAGGCTGACGGGAAATGGGTGTTTATTATCCAAAGTGAAAGACACCTTCCTTCCAAGGTTCTTTTCGGTGCCGGGGAATACGACGGGGAAAGGTTTGTTTTCGATGATGCGAAGGAACCGTTCAAGGCCGTTGATCTCGGAAGTGATTTCTATAATCCCGTTACCTGTTACGGTGAGAATGACGCCGCTCTGCTTATGGGATGGATGTTCTCAATGAAGATGAATTCATTTGCGGTTTGCTGTCCGAGAGAGATCACTGTCTCCAGGAAAGGCGAAGTCTGTATGCTTCCATGCGGAGGGTTAAAGTCAAAGCTTGTTAAAGAGAGCAGCTTTGTAAGCTTCGGTTCGGGACGGCTGAGAGTGATCTTCGAAGGACGTACGCTGTTTGATAAGGCATATAGAGAGTGTCCGGAGATAAGTGTTTTGGAAGATGTGGGAACCGTGGAGGTTTTTCTTGACGGCGGCCGTGAGACGGTAACCGTGTTTGTTTGCTGACAGTCATGACAAGAGTTTTGAGATCAGGTGAAGGATATCAGATCCTTTATAAGGAAAGAGGGGAAGACAGTGAGAAGATCGCTCCGTCAGGGCTTTCCGTGCTGTCGAGACTTGATGTTCCGGTGCCCGGAATCATTGCCTGTGCGGATTCAGGTAAAAGGATACGCGTGATAAACAAAAAGTATTATCTGGTCTGTCAGGGAAGATTTGATGAGACAGAGGGTGTCATGGAGGACCTTCTTTTCCATGATTCCCGGAGCAACCGTACTTTCCCGGTAAAGCGTATGAGAAAAGGCGTTAAGGAAGCAAGACTGAGTTACAGCGTAATATCCTATAACGCTGAAAAAGACATTTCATATGTATCGGCTGTGCTGGATACGGGACGCACTCATCAGATAAGGACGCAGTTCGCTTCAAGAAAGCATCCGCTTGCCGGAGACGGAAAATACGGAAGCAGGATCAAGTGCCCGATAGCACTTGTTTGCGGTGAACTTACATACGATGAAGGCGAAGGAACAGAGCGTGTCACTGTCACGGCTGATCCCGGGGAAGAACTCCCGGAAGTCTGATAACGTTACGCCGGAATCGGAGTGACCTTGTAGACTCTCAGATCCTCATACTGGAAAACCACGTCCCCTATCAGGGAGAATACTTCCGAATTATCATATCCGTATCTGTATCGTTCCAGATCTCCGATGATTATATATTCGATCTGATACTTGTTAATGATCATCTGGACATCTTCGGGATATTCGCTCCAATAGATAATATCAACGTCGTTATGCCTCGGAGTAATATAGATCTGCCAAACATCTTTTTCGGGATCTGATTCCAGTGTGTCGGTCTCTTTGTTGACAATTCCGTGGAATCTCCATAACCACTCGTGGGTCTGCCATCCGAATACGGTGGGAAGACCGGTATAAGCAGAGATAATGCAGTTATCCGTATAACTGTCTCCGTATGCCTCGCAGATGACAGGACTGCCTGACACCTTGGTGTTGAACCAGTTTACGCACTCCATATATGGTTTCAGATTGCCGGCATAGTTTTCCGTCATATAAGAACTTGAATAAGTATCTATATAAGCAGTTCCGTCTATAGTCTTGTAATTATCGCGTTTCAGTTCTCCCGAACGCTGTTTAAGCGCTGCCATTGTGTAATGGGCTGGAATGAACAGTGCCAGGGCGCATCCTATTGCGATCGCGAAGAGCAGCAGGGAATACTGGCCTTTTTTATTTACGAACCAGAAGAGTCTTATTACCGAATAGATCATAGTGACAGACAGGATAATGAGAGCTGCGAAAGCAAACTTGAACATGGTGTTTGAACGCAGGTATCCGCCTGTATATATGTCTCTTACATAAAAGATCTCGGGCGCTATGAGCAGCATGAGACCCACGACTGTCATTCCGCAGCAGAAGATATCTATAAGATTGCGTTTTGCAAAGAAAGCCTGGATCGGATTCGTAAACGGGTATCCTTCACCTATAACACCCGCTGTATCCTTTTGTGAATTGGGTTTCCTGGCCTTGGCAGCGGAAACGTATCTGTAGTTTTTGTTCGCGAAAACCATGATCATAAAGAAGACGCTGATAATAACGTGCGTTCCGTACAGTATGAACAACTGATAAAGAGATGAGCGGTTCTTTACGGCACCCAGCGAATTGGAAATCATATCAAAATTAAGGTTGAACGGGAGCGCTGTAAGTGTGGCTACGGTAAACAGGAAACTCATCTGAAATGATGTTCTCGGAAGAGCTGTGGGACTTACGACGCAGAACAGGAATGAAGCGATCATAAGGACCAGCTCAAGAGCAAAAAGCATTGCCGGGCTGCTGCCCTTGGCAAGATATATAAGCAGTATTCCGCCTACGTTTATCACGAAAACGATAGCTCCGGGGATGTTAACGAATTTAGGAGATCTTATCGTGTTTACGATGAGCGAGCCCATTGAACAGAAAATAAAGTAGATAAGGAAATCCCAGTAATTGGTCATCTGCGCACAGCCCAAAAGGACAGCGCATAATACAAGAGGAAGAGTTATGGTTGATTCGAGTTCGGGCAGGAATCTGTTTGTCTCTCCGCTCAGATTATCCAGACTGTGCATAACATCCACGTCTTTGCCTGACGGGAGCTTTACCGTGCTGATGAGGGACAGGATAACTGCCATGATCAGAAGAACGATGATCATGGAGATG